>NZ_JBFBDY010000238.1:0-9516 GCF_040683475.1 Kitasatospora sp. NPDC093558
GGGTGATTTTCAGACTGCCAACGGCGAGAACCCCCCACCCAACAGAGTCGGCAGTCGGAAAATCATCCAGCCCCCGGAGCGGCCACCCCCGCAGCCACCCCCGGCACCCCACCCACCCGAGAGCCCACAGAACCGCAAGCCCCGCGCAGCGGCCTCCCACCCCCGCCCCCCAGGTGAAAAGATGGTCCCGGACCCCCGCGACGGTGCGGCGGCCCGAAGAGCACAGCCGAGGAGCCACGTCATGCCGAAGCAGGCCCCGCAGAGCGACCCCGCGCAGGACACCCCCGAGGTGTCCGCCCCGCAGCACGCGGCCGCCGGTCTGCCCGCCGTCGGCCACAGCCTCCGCATGGCCGCCGAGCAGATGGGCGCCCGCCGCACCCTGGCCACGCTCCTCAAGGTGAACCAGCCGAACGGCTTCGACTGCCCCGGCTGCGCCTGGCCGGAGCCGGACAAGACGCACACCGCCGAGTTCTGCGAGAACGGCGCGAAGGCCGTCGCCGAGGAGGCGACCGAGCGCCGGATCCGGGCCGAGTTCTTCGCCGCGCACCCGGTCGCCGACCTGGCCGAACGCTCCGGCTACTGGCTCGGCCAGCAGGGCCGGCTCACCCAGCCGATGCTGCTGGACGAAAACGCCACGCACTACACGCCCATCTCCTGGGACGACGCCTTCGCGCTGATCGCGGAGGAACTGCGGGCCCTGGACACCCCGGACGGCGCCGCGTTCTACACCTCGGGCCGCACCAGCAACGAGGCGGCGTTCGCCTACCAGCTGTTCGCCCGCCGCCTGGGCACCAACAACCTGCCGGACTGCTCCAACATGTGCCACGAGTCGTCGGGGTCGGCGCTCACCGAGACGCTCGGCGTCGGCAAGGGCAGCGTGAGCCTGAAGGACCTCTACCAGGCCGACCTGATCATCGTGGCCGGCCAGAACCCGGGCACCAACCACCCCCGGATGCTGTCCGCGCTGGAGCGCGCCAAGCGGGCGGGCGCGACGATCGTCAGCGTGAACCCGCTGCCGGAGGCGGGCCTGGAGCGGTTCAAGAACCCGCAGAACGCCCGCGGCCTGGTCGGCCACGGCACCAAGCTGACCGACCTGTTCCTGCAGATCCGTCTCGGCGGAGACCTCGCACTGTTCCGCGCACTCAACCAGCTGATCCTGGAGCAGAACGGCGTCGACCAAGCCTTCATCACCGAGCACTGCCACAACTTCGACGAGTTCGAGGCCCAAGCCCGCAAGACCGACCGAAACGAAGTCCTCGCCGCAACCGGCCTGCCCTGGGAGCAGATCGAGGAGCTCGGCCGCATGGTGCTGGCCTCGAAGAAGATCATCGTCTGCTGGGCGATGGGCCTCACGCAGCACAAGCACGCCGTCCCGACCATCCGCGAGGTGGTCAACTTCCTCCTGCTGCGCGGCAACGTCGGCCGCCCGGGCGCGGGCGTCTGCCCGGTGCGCGGGCACAGCAACGTGCAGGGCGACCGCACGATGGGCATCTTCGAACGACCCTCCCAAGCGTTCCTCGACGCGCTGGGCAAGGAGTTCGCGTTCGAGCCGCCGCGCGAGCACGGCTACGACTCGGTGGACACGATCCGCGCGATGCGTGACGGCAGGATCGGGGTCTTCTTCGCGATGGGCGGCAACTTCGTCGCGGCCACGCCGGACACCGAGGTCACCGAGGCCGCGATGCGGCGCTGCCGGCTGACGGTGCACGTGTCGACCAAGCTCAACCGCTCGCACGTGGTCACCGGCGCCCGCGCGCTGATCCTGCCGACGCTGGGCCGCACCGACCGGGACGTCACCGCGCAGGGCGCCCAGTTCGTCAGCGTCGAGGACTCGATGGGCCAGGTGCACGCCTCCCGCGGCGGCCTGCGCCCGCCGGCGCCCGGCCTGCTGTCCGAGACGGCCATCGTCTGCCGTCTCGCCCGGACGGTCCTCGGCCCCGAGGACACCGTGCCGTGGGAGGACTTCGCCGGCGACTACGACACGCTGCGGTCCCGGATCGCCCGGGTCGTGCCCGGCTTCGAGGACTACAACGAGAAGGTGCGCCGCCCCGGTGGCTTCACCCTGCCGCACGGCCCGCGCGACACCCGGACCTTCCCCACGGCCACCGGCAAGGCCAACTTCACCGTCAACCCGCTGACCGCCCCCGAGGTGCCGCCGGGCCGCCTGCTGCTGCAGACGCTGCGCTCGCACGACCAGTACAACACCACGATCTACGGCCTCGACGACCGGTACCGCGGCATCAAGGGCGGCCGCCGGGTGGTCCTGGTGAACCCGGCCGACGCCGCCGAACTCGGCCTGACCGAGGGCGCGTTCGTGGATCTGGTGGGCGAGTGGAAGGACGGCGTCGAGCGCCGCGCCCCGCACTTCAAGGTGGTCCACTACCCGGTGGCCCGCGGCGGGGCGGCGGCGTACTACCCCGAGACGAACGTGCTGGTCCCGCTCGACTCCACGGCCGACATCAGCAACACGCCCACGTCGAAGGCGGTCGTGATCCGCTTCGAGCCGGACAGCGCCGCAGGCTGACCGTCCAAGCAAGGCCGCCCCACGTCAGGGGACGCGGGGCGGCCTTGCTGCTCGGCTCACGACCTCAGGGCAGCAGCCCACCGATCAGCGGCAGCGTCGCAGTGGCACTCCCGGGCGTGCCCGTACCGGACGGCGTAGGAGTGCCCGTCCCCGAGGGCGTCGGAGTACCCGTACCAGTACCCGACGGCGTAGGCGTCCCCGTCCCAGTACCCGACGGCGTAGGCGTCCCCGTCCCAGTACCCGATGGCGTCGGAATCCCCGTACCAGTACCCGACGGCGACCCCGTACCAGAGGGAGTCCCCGTCCCCGTGCCCGACGGCGAACCCGTCCCCGACGGCGTACCCGTACCCGTCCCGGTCGGCGTCCCCGGGTTGGTCGACGGCGTCCCCGGGTTGGGAGCAGGCGTCCCCGGCGCCGGGGTCGGTACCGGCGGGCGCTGCTCGGCCGGGGTCGGGGCGATCGGCGTGACGGTGTCCCAGCCGGCCGGCAGGTCCGGTACCTTCCAGGCGCCACCGGCGTCGTCGGCCGCGCCGGAGGGGTCGGGCCGGACGGCCCCGAGGATCGGCATCGAGCCGATCGGCGAGACCTTGATCACCGCACCCGGCCGCGGGGCCTGCACGATCAGCCCGCCGCCGATGTACATCGCGACGTGGGTGGCGCCCTGGAAGTAGACGATGAGGTCGCCGGGCCGGATCTGGTTCAGCGCGACGTGCGGGAGCTCGGCCCACTGCTCCTGGCTGGTGCGCGGGATCGGCTTGCCGGCGTGCAGCCAGGCCTGCGAGGTGAGGCCGGAGCAGTCGTACGAGTCCGGCCCGACGCCACCCCACAGGTAGGGCTTGCCCAGCTGGGCCAGCGCGAAGGCGACGGCCGAACGCCCGGCCAGCGAGGGCGTGCGCTCGCCCTGGCCGAGGGCGCCGCTGGCGAGGAAGGCGAGCTGCGCCTCGTCGGCCTTGGCCTTCTCCAGCTTCTCCAGCTCGGTGCGCTGGGCGCCGGTGAGCGAGGAGACCAGCTGCTCGACGGCGGCGAGGTCGGTGGCGACCTTGGCCTTGGCCGCCTCCTGCTGGGCGACGAGCGTGCGGGAGGTAGCGAGGGCGTCCTCGGTCTGCTTGGCCAGCCCGGCGAGCTCGTTGCGGTCGGCCTTGAGCCGGTCGAGGAACTCGGACTGCGAGCGGCTGGCGGCGGCGAGCAGCTCGGCGATGGTGACGGCCTCGTACGGGTCCTTGGAGAGCAGGAGCTCGGCGTAGGCGGAGGTGGCGCCGTTGCGGTACTGGGCGGCGGCGAGCTGGGCGGCGATGTCGGTGCCGGCGTCGACCTGCTTCTGCTGGCGTTCGAGGCGGTTCTGCAGGTCGGTGAGGGCGGTCTGCTGCTCGGCGACCTTGGCGACCGCGCCGTTGTACTGCTCGGTGGCGGCCTCGGCGCTCTGGTAGAGCGCGTGGAGCTGGTCGAGCAGCGGCCCGAGGGTGGCCTTGGCGGCGGCGAGCGGGTCGTCCCCGGGACTCGCCGTGGGCGCCGTGACACCGGGCGTGCCGGGCGCACCGGGGGTACCCGGCTCGGGGGCGGCGTACGCGGCCCCGGCGGCGAACGGGAGCGCCAGCGCCGCGGCGGCCAGGACGGCTCCGCAGCGCAGGGCGGCCCGCACCCAGGGTCGTACGCCCGTCGTCTCGCCGCGCCGCGATTCCCCGCCCATGGGTCTTCCTTCCCGCCCTGCCCGCCCCCGGGTTCCCCGGATCCCGGCGATCCTCCCACGGGTTACCCGTCGGAAACAGAGCGCGCCAGGACCGGGAGGTGAATTCTCCGTTCACGGCCCCGTTCGGCTGTGAGACAGGTCTCACCAAACCTGCGCGAACCGGGATGTTCTTCGCCAAAGCCCAGCTCAGCGCAGACGACGTCACCCCTCCGAAAGCTTAAGGTCACTGTCAGGACACCATCGGAACCACGATTCCCGTGTCAGTTCACCTTCCGTTCACCGAACCTGCCTACGGTCGCGATCGACACCAACGTCCGTGCGACAACTACGACGATTGTTTGGGTATGGAACACATCTCGTTCCTGGTGGCCGTTGTGATCATCACGGCGCTCGCCTTCGACTTCACCAACGGGTTCCACGACACCGCGAACGCGTCCGCCACCGCGATCGCGACGGGAGCCCTCCGGCCGAAGGTCGCGGTCACCATCGCGGCCGTCCTCAACTTCGCGGGCGCGTTCCTGTCCGTGAAGGTCGCCACCACCATCTCCGGCGGCATCGTCAACGAGAAGACCGGCATCCACCCCGAGATCATCTTCGCCGCGCTGGTCGGCGCGATCCTGTGGAACCTGCTGACCTGGCTGCGCGGCCTGCCGTCCAGCTCCTCGCACGCCCTCTACGGCGGCCTGATCGGCGCCACGATCGTGGGCGTCGGCATGAACGGCGTCAACTTCGACACCGTCGTCACCAAGATCCTGATCCCGGCGATCGCCTCCCCGTTCGTCGCGGGCCTGGCCTCCTTCGGCGCCACCAAGCTGGCGTACCTGATCACCCGCCGCAGCAACGAGGCCACCACGAACAAGGGCTTCCGGACCGGCCAGATCTTCTCGTCGTCGCTGATCTCGCTCGCGCACGGCACCAACGACGCCCAGAAGACGATGGGCATCATCACCCTGACCCTGGTCTCGGTCGGCGCCCTGCCGAAGGGCGCGCTGCCCCCCACCTGGGTGATCGTCTCGGCCGGTGCCGCGATCGCGCTCGGCACCTACATGGGCGGCTGGCGGATCATCCGCTCGATGGGCAAGGGCCTGGCGGACATCCAGCCGCGGCAGGGCTTCGCCTCGGAGTCGTCGGTCGCGACCGTCATCCTCACCTCGTCGCACATGGGCTTCGGCCTCTCCACCACCCAGGTCTGCACCGGCGGCATCATGGGCGCCGGTCTCGGCGGCCCGAAGCCGGAGCTGCGCTGGAGCATGGTGCGCCGCATGGTCTACACCTGGGGCCTGACCCTGCCGGCCGCCGGTCTGGTCGCCGGTGGCGCGGCCTTCGTGGTCCGCCAGGGAACCTGGGGCGTCGTGCTGGTCGGTGCCGCGCTGGTCGCCGGCGCGGGCGGCATGTGGCTGGTCTCCCGCCGCCAGCCGGTCGGCGCGGACAACGTCAACGAGGTCAACGAGCTCGCCGGCGTCGAGGACGTCACCGCGGTCGACGTCACCCCGGCCACCCCGGCGAACGCCGCCCCCACCACCGCCTCGACCACGGTCGCGGCCTGAGCGCCGCCGGCTGAGGAGCACACACCATGCACATCAAGTGGAACGCCCTGGCCCAGACCGCCGGAGTCAGCTTCGGCGTCACCGTCGCCGTGGTCACCGTCTTCGCGCTCGGCATCCTGGCGCTGTCCCGCCGCGAGGCCGCGCTGAGCGCCCGCGAGGACGGGACCGCCCAGGCCGGCGGCGGCCGGCTGGCGCTGGCCGGCGCGTACGCCTGCTTCGCCGTCTGCGCGGCGGCCGTCGTCTACGGCCTGTCGCTGATCGCCGGGAAGTAGCCCCGCAGCACGCGCAACGGGCCGGGAGTGGATCACCACTCCCGGCCCGTTCGGGTACCCGCCCGCCGGACGCGTCAGCCGAGCTGCGTCGTCTTCAGCGCCGTCTCCCGGATGAACAGCACCGTGACGAAGGAGGCGAGCGCGAACGGCGCGGCCCACAGGAACACCGTGCCGACGCCGTGCCCGAAGGCATCCGTGACCAGCGGCAGGATCGGGGCCGGCAGCTTGTGCAGGTCCGGGATGCCGCCGTCGGAGGCCGCGTGCCCGGCCGTGATGTGCGCGGCGGCCAGGTTCTCGGCGAGGTAGTGGCCGACCTTGTTGTTCATCAGCGCGCCGAGCGCGGAGACGCCCATCGCGCCGCCCATGGTGCGGAAGAACGTGACGACCGAGCTGGCCGCGCCCAGTTCGTTGCGGGGCACCGTGTTCTGCACCGCGAGCACCAGGTTCTGCATGGTCAGGCCGAGCCCGATGCCGGTGATCGCCATGTAGACCGAGAGCAGCCCGTAGCTCGTGTCGGTGCGCATGGTGCCGAGCAGGCCGAAGCCGAGCGCGAGCAGCGCCGTCCCGGAGACCAGGTAGGCCTTCCAGCGGCCGTACTTGGTGATCAGCCGGCCGGCGACCGTCGAGGAGAGCGCCAGGCCGAGGATCATCGGCAGGGTCATCAGTCCGGCCATGGTCGGGGACTTGGCGCGGGCCAGCTGGAAGTACTGGCTGAGGAAGGTGGTCGCGCCGTACATCCCGACACCGACCAGCACGCTCGCGAGCGCGGCCAGGGTGACGGTGCGGTAGCGGAAGAGGTCCGGCGGGATGATCGGCTCGGCCGCGCGGCGCTCGATGACGACGGCGAGCGCGCCCAGCAGCAGGCCGCCGCCGACCATGGCCGCGGTCTGCCAGGACAGCCAGGCGTAGTTCTTGCCGGCCAGGGTGATCCAGACCATCAGCAGGCTGACGGCGCCGGTGATGGTCAGCGCGCCGAGGTAGTCGATCTTCGGCTTGCGCCTGACCACCGGCAGCTTGAGGGTGCGCTGCACGACCAGGATCGCGGCGACCGCGAACGGGATGCCGACGTAGAAGCACCAGCGCCAGCCGAGCCACGAGGTGTCGACGATGACGCCGCCGATGAGCGGGCCGCCGATGGTGGCGAGGGCGAAGACCGCTCCGAAGTAGCCGCTGTAGCGGCCGCGCTCGCGCGGCGGGACCATCGCGGCCAGGCAGATCTGGCCGAGCGCGACGACACCGCCGGCGCCGATGCCCTGGAGGGCGCGGCAGGCGATGAGCTCGCCGGTGTTCTGGGAGAGGCCGGCCAGGGCGGAGGTGGCGATGTAGATCAGCAGGGCGATCTGCAGCAGCACCTTCTTGCTGGCGAGGTCGGAGAGCTTGCCCCAGATCGGGGTGGAGGCGGTGAGGGTGAGCAGCGCGGCGGTGATCACCCAGGTGTAGGCGGACTGGCCGCCGTGGAGGTCGGTGAGGATGTGCGGCAGGGCGTTGGAGACGACGGTCGACGAGAGCACGGCCACGAAGAGGCCGAGCAGCAGGCCGGACAGCGCCTCCATCACCTGTCGGTGGGTCATGGGTCGGTCGTCGACGGCTGCGCCGGTCGCGGCCTCGGTGGTCACGGTCATGCCGGTCCTTAAAAATCGTTGTCTTAAGCAACCATACGGCCGATGGTTGCTTAGGGCAACTTTCTTCAAGGCAAAGTAAAACCCGGCCCCTCCGGGCTCCCTACCCGCCCCCTCCGGGCCCCCTCACTCTCCAGCGGGCTCCCCGAACACGTCGTTGAAACGGTGCAGCAGCTCGGCGAACCGGACGACGTCGTCCTGGGACCAGCCGCCCATCACCTCCCGCACCCGCCGCATCCGGACAGCCCTGGCCGCCAGGTAGCGCCGCCGCCCGTCCTCCGTCAGCGAGACGAACGAGGCCCGCCGGTCCTGCGGGTCCGCCACCCGGGCGACCAGGCCCAGCTCCTCCAGCGCCCGGATCTGCCGGCTCACGGTGGCCTTGCCCACGGCGAAGTACACGCCGACGTCCGTCACCCGCACCGGCGCGGCCTGCTCGATGTAGCCGAGCATGCTGTACGCCATGCCCTCCAGCTCGGGGTGCACCCGGCGGGACAGCTCGGCGACCCTCGCCCGCCCGCGCCGGAACATCAGCGCCACCTCGCGGTCGACCGCCAGCAGCGCGTCCTCGTCCAGTGTTCGCCCGCCCGGCATCCGCTCGCCACTCTCCGCACTCACCGCGCCAGTATCCCGCAGCGGCCCTGGCCGGAACGCGGCGCGTGAGGTGCGACAAGCCAACTACTTCATGGTATGAAGTATCGGATCTCGTAGCATCTGATTCCGCTCGAAAACGCAGGTTTCCCTCGAAACCACGGGTTTCCCCCCGAAACCAGGGGTTTCCCCCGACACCAAGGAGATGTGGATGGCCGCCCCGGGGCAGGGTTTCGTCGCCGAACTGAAGGGAGCGGTCACGCCGCGCGCAGCGCTGATGGTGATCGCCGTACTGCTGCTCCAACTCGGCTTCATCACGTCGTACGTCGGGGCGCTGCACAAGCCGGCCCCGCACAACCTGTCGATCGCGGTGGTCGCCCCGCCGCAGGTCGCGCCCAAGCTGGTCGGCGCGCTGCAGTCGGTGCCGAACGACGCCGTGAAGCCGGTCACCGCGCCGGACGCCGAGACCGCCACCCAGCAGATCAAGGACCAGAAGATCTACGCCGCGCTGGTCTTCAACCCGGCCGGCACCGAGGACACCCTGCTGACCGCCGGCGCCCGCGGCACCTCGGCCGCCAAGGCCGCCGAGAGCATCACGAGCGCGCTGGAGAAGACCCAGGGCCGCACCGTCAAGGTCGAGGACGTCGTCCCGCTGGCCAAGGGCGACACCAACGGCCTCTCCGCCTTCTACCTCGTCATCGGCTGGTGCGTCGGCGGCTACCTGGTCGCCTCGATCCTCGGCATCAGCGCCGGCTCCAAGCCGGCCAACGTCCACCGCCTGCTGATCCGGCTCGGCGCGCTGGCGCTGTACTCGGTCGCCGCCGGCGTCTTCGGCACGCTGATCGCCGGTCCGATCCTGGACGCGCTGCCCGGCTCGATCCCGAGCCTGTCGGCGGTGGGCGCCCTGGTGGTGTTCACGGTCGGCGCGTTCACCATGGCGCTGCAGTGCCTGTTCGACATCATCGGCATCGGCATCGCGGTGCTGGTCTTCGTCGTGCTCGGCAACCCGAGCGCGGGCGGGGTCTACCCGGCGCCGATGATGCCGCCGTTCTGGCGCGCGATCGGCTCGTGGATCCCGAACGGCGCCGGCACCGCCGCGACCAAGTCGATCGCCTACTTCGACGCGACCAACCTGGCGATGCCGCTCCTGGTGCTCGTCGTGTGGGCGGTCGCCGGCGTGGCGGTCGCGCTGCTCGCGGTCCTGCGCGGCCCGCGCTCCGGCGGTCGGGAGCTGGTCCAGGAGGCCTGAGCCCCCGCCCGAAGCGCGTCCGTGCCCCCC
>NZ_JBFBDY010000239.1:0-9496 GCF_040683475.1 Kitasatospora sp. NPDC093558
GGCCTCCGCTCCGCGTTCGGGGCCCCCTCGGCCCACCCTCTCCGCCCTCGTGAAGCACCACTTGTTCCGACACCTGAAGGACCCCTCCATGTCCAAGATCCTGACCACGGAGTCCGGCGCCCCGGTCGCCGACAACCAGAACTCGGCCTCGGCCGGCGAGTACGGCCCGCTGCTGATCCAGGACCAGCAGCTGCTGGAGAAGCTCGCCCGCTTCAACCGCGAGCGCATCCCGGAGCGCGTCGTGCACGCCCGCGGCTCCGGCGCCTACGGCTACTTCGAGGTCACCGACGAGGTCTCGCAGTACACCCGGGCGGACTTCCTCTCCGAGGTCGGCAAGCGCACCGAGGTCTTCCTGCGCTTCTCCACCGTCGCGGGCAACCTCGGCTCCAGCGACGCGGTGCGCGACCCGCGCGGCTTCGCGCTGAAGTTCTACACCGAGGAGGGCAACTACGACCTCGTCGGCAACAACACCCCGGTGTTCTTCATCAAGGACCCGGTGAAGTTCCCCGACTTCATCCACTCGCAGAAGCGCGACCCCTACACGGGCGTGCAGGAGGCCGACAACGTCTGGGACTTCTGGGCCCACTCGCCGGCCTCGACCCACCAGATCACCTGGCTGTTCGGCGACCGCGGCATCCCGGCCTCCTACCGCCACATGAACGGCTACGGCTCCCACACCTACCAGTGGGTCGCCGCCAACGGCGACGCGTACTGGGTGAAGTACCACTTCAAGACCAACCAGGGCATCCGCTCCCTGGACGGCGACCAGTCCGCCGAGGTGCTCGGCGCCGACGCCGACTCGCACCAGCGCGACCTCCACCAGGCCATCGAGCGGGGCGTGTTCCCGTCCTGGACCCTCTACGTCCAGCTGATGCCGGTCGCCGAGGCCGCGGACTACCGCTTCAACCCGTTCGACCTGACCAAGGTGTGGCCGCACGCCGACTACCCGCTGGTCAAGGTCGGCCGCCTGGTGCTCAACAAGAACCCGGAGAACGTCTTCGCCGACGTCGAGCAGTCCGCGTTCTCGCCGAACAACTTCGTGTCCGGCATCGGCCCGTCCCCGGACAAGATGCTCCAGGGCCGCCTGTTCGCCTACGCCGACGCCCAGCGCTACCGCCTCGGCGTCAACCACACCCTGCTGCCGGTCAACGCGCCGCGCGCCACCGAGGCCAACAACTACGGCCGCGACGGCCTGATGGCGGCCAACAAGTCCGGCCGCGCCAAGAACTACGAGCCCAACTCGTACGACGGCCCGGCCCAGACCGACAACGCGCTCGCCGCGCCGGTCAGGCTGGACGGCCACACCGGCACCTACACCACGCCGGCCCACACCAAGGACGACGACTTCTTCCAGGCCGGCGAGCTCTACCGGCTCATGTCGGACGGCGAGAAGACCCGCCTGATCAACAACATCGCGGGCTTCCTGTCCCAGGTGACGCGCGACGACGTCGTCGAGAAGAACCTGGCCCACTTCCACGCCGCCGACGAGGAGTACGGCGCCCGCCTGGAGGCGGCCGTCGCCAAGCTCCGCGCGGGCGACGAGGGCTGACGGTCCTTTCACCGGAACTCCTTCTCCACCCTCACCGGCCGCCGGGGCCCGCACCCCGGCGGCCGCACGACGGGCCTTCCCCCCTGGGCAGTGGGGGAGGGCCCGTCGCGGCGTTTTCCGCCCCCGCGTGCTCCCGTGCGCTCGCCCGGCATTCCGTGAATACGCAGCTGCACGGAATATTCACGGACAGCAGTTGCCGGAGCCCTCGGGTCGATAGGCTGGAGGACGCCCGCGGTCGCTCCGTGGGGGACATCGGAAGGGGACGACATGTCGACACCAGCCCCGGGTCGTCACGCCGCACTGGACCAGGGCCCACCCGGTCCGTTCACCTCCCTGCAGCACGCCCTCAGACTGCTGGAAGCCGTCGACCGGCACCCCGACGGCGCCACCCTCGTCGCCCTCGCGCGGGAGACGTCGCTCGGCCTGCCCACCGTGCGCCGGCTCGCGGAGATCCTGGAGATCGAGGGCTACCTCCAGTGCCAGGACGGCGGCTGGGTGCTCGGCGGCACCTTCGCGCTGCTCGGCCAGCACAACCGGGAGCAGCTCGTGCGCGCCCGGCTCAACCGCAAACTCGCCGAGATCCGCGACGAGTTGGGCGCCGCCGTGTACTTCGGCCGCTACCACGACGGGGAACTGACGGTCGAGGCGGTCTCCTCCTCCGAGTACGCCCCGCCGGTGCACGAGTGGGTGGACTTCCGGGCCACCGCGCACGCGAGCGCGATCGGCAAGTGCCTGCTCAGCCAGCTCGACTCGGACGCCCGGCGCGACCACCTCTCCCGCCACCCGGTCGCCCGGCTCACCTCCCGCACCGTCACCGACGCCGACCAGCTGATGCACCGCCTGGAGCGGCAGCCGGCCACCGTCCCGGTGCTGGACATCCAGGAGTACGCGCTCGGCACGGTGTGCGCGGCCGTGCCGGTGACGGCGGGCAGCACGGTCGGCTGCCTGGCGATGTCGATGCCGGTGGACAACGTGCACCGGCTCAGGGCGGCGGCCGAGCTGCTCGCGGCCCGGGCGGCGCCGGTGATGCTCGCGATGGCGGTCTGAGCGCCGCTGTTTTGACGGGCCCCACCGGAGAACCGGTGGGGCCCCGCGCGTTTCCCGGGGTGTCCGCCGGTGCACATCACTTATTAGACTCGATGTCGATAAGAGTCGCCGAAACCCTTGTCCCGGTCGCTACCCGCGAGTACGTTTCCCTGAGCCGAGCAGAGCCGAGCCGCCGCCCAGAGCCGTCGCCCCCAGGTCAGGAGGGCCCGCCATGCCCCGATCCACCCCCGTCCCCGCCCTCGCCGCGCCCGCGGCCCGCGTGCACGAGAGCCTCGTCCTGGAGCCCCGGGACGTCCGCTTCGACTGGGCCGCGCTCCCGCTGCACTGGATCCCCGACGAGCCGATGGCCACCCACGTCATCAACGTGCTGCACCTGCTGCTGCCCGAGGGGGAGCGCTGGTTCGTCAAGGTGTTCAAGGAGGCGCTGCCGCTGATCCGGGACGAGCAACTGCGCGAGGAGGTCCTCGGGTTCATCGGCCAGGAGGCCATCCACGCGGAGGCCCACCAGGAGGTCCTCGACCACCTCCTCGGGCAGGGGCTCGACCCGCGCCCGTACGTGCGGCAGGTCGCCTGGCTGTTCCGGCGCGTCCTCGGCGACAAGCCGGGGCTGACACCGGCCCGGCGGCGCGAGAACATCATCGAGCGGGTCGCCTTCATCGCGGCCATCGAGCACTTCACCGCGTTCCTCGGCAACTGGGTGCTCAACTCGCCCGGCCTGGACCGCGCCAAGGCCGACCCGACGATGCTCGACCTGCTGCGCTGGCACGGCGCCGAGGAGGTCGAGCACCGCAGCGTCGCCTACGACCTGATGGTCCACCTCGACCCGGGCTACCTGCGCCGGATCCGCGGGATGGCCGTCTCCGGGCCGCTGCTGGTGCACCTGTGGGTGCGCGGCGCCCGCTTCATGCTCGCCGCCGACCCCACCCTGGACGGGCGGATCAAGCCCACCTGGCGCGAGGCCGGCCGGATCGCCAGGCGCGGCCTGCTGCCCGACCCGGTCAAGTCGCTCCGCTCGGGCCTGCGCTACCTCAAGCCCGGCTACCACCCGACCCAGGAGGGCTCCTCCAGCCAGGCCCTCGGCTACCTCGCGACCTCCCCGGCCGCCCGCGCCGCGGCGGCGGGGAACGGGTGACAGATTTCAGATAACAGAAAACGTTTTCTGTTATCTGAAATCTGAAACCTGTCAGCCGTCGGCCCTCACCCGCCGCCCCCGCCCCCACCCCGCCAGCCCCGACGCCAAGGACCCCGCCGGATGGACCTGCTCAACCCGCCCCCCGACCTCTACGGCCGCCCCCGCGCCGACGGCTTCATGCGGCGGCTCACCGCCTTCGGCGACCGCTACTCCCCGGCCCTCGGCGGCCCGCTGCTGCGCCGCAACCCCCGCCGCCCGTTCAGCCGGCCCACCCCGCCGCTCCAGCTCGTCGTCAGCAACCGCCGCGAACTCGCCTCCGACGTCGTCGAGTTGACCCTGGCCGACCCCTCCGGCGGCCCCCTGCCGAGCTGGCAGCCCGGCGCCCACCTGCGGCTCGTCCTGCCCTCCGGCCGCGAACGCCACTACTCCCTCAGCGGCGACCCCGCCGACCGCGCCGCCTACCGCATCGCCGTGCGCCGCCTCCCCACGGGCGGCGGCGGATCCGTGGAGGTCCACGACACCCTCCACCGCGGCACCCGCCTCACCGCCCGCCGCCCGCGCAACGGCTTCGCGTTCTGCGCCGAGCCCACCGTCCTCCTCCTCGCCGGCGGCATCGGCATCACCCCCCTCCTCCCCATGGCCCGCGAGGCGCAGCGCCACGGCCTCGACTGGCGTCTCGTCCACGTCGGCCGCAGCGCCGGCACCCTCCCGTACACGGACGAGCTGCGCGCCCTCGACCCGAGCCGGGTCGTGCTGCGCACCGACGACGAGCACGGCGGCGTGCCGACGGGCGCCGAGCTGCTCGCGCACGCCCCGCGCGGCGCCGCCGTCTACTGCTGCGGTCCGGCGCCGATGCTCGCGGCCGTCCAGCGGGCGCTGGACGGGTCCCCGGCCGGGGCCCTGCACTTCGAGCGCTTCGGGGCCGCCCCGATCACCGGCGGCGAGCCCTTCGCGGTGCGGCTCGGCGCGGACGGTCCGACCCTCGACGTGCCGGCCGACCGGTCCGCCCTGGACGTGCTGCGCGAGGCCCGTCCCGACCTCCCGTACTCGTGCCACCAGGGCTTCTGCGGCACCTGCGAGGTCCGCGTGCTCGCGGGCAGCCCCGAGCACCGGGACCGCCGCCTCACCCCCGAGCAGCGCGCCGCCGGCGCCCTGCTGCCCTGCGTCTCCCGGGCCGCCGAGGGCGAGACCCTCGTCCTGGACCTGTAGCCGGACCGCCAGCCCCCACGAGCGCAGCCCCCGAGCGTGCCCGACCTGCCGAAGGAGCCCCCGATGGCGCCAACGACCCCACCCTTCCCGTACGACGAGCGCGACCTCGCCCGCTTCCGCGAGACGCAGCAGCTCGCCTACGACTGCGCCGAGGAGGTCGCCGCCTGGATCGAGCCGGGCGTCACCGAGCGGCAGGCCACCGCCGAGCTGCGCTGGCGCCTGGTGGCGGCCGGGGTGCAGGACTTCTTCCACGTCCCGTTCGCGTGGTTCGGCGACCGGACGGCGTTTCGCCACTTCCGCACCCCGCTGCAGTTCTTCGCGGGCAACCGCCGCCTGGAGGAGGGCATGCCGTACGTCCTCGACTGCGCGCCGATCGTCGACGGCTACACGGCGGACATCGGCTACGGCGGCAAGGTCGGGGAGAACCCGGTCTGGGACCGCCTCGCCGCCGACCTGCGGGTCTACCGGGAGCTGATCCTGGCCGAGGTGCGGGCCCGCCGCCCGCTGAACGAGGTGTACGCGGCCGTGGACGCGCAGCTCGCCGAGCACGGCTACGACAACCGCCACCGGGTCTACCCTGGCCGGGTGATCGGCCACCAGGTCACCCGGACCACCGTGCGCGGGCCCGCCGGGGTCACCGTCTTCGGCTTCGGCGTGCGCACCCTGCAGACCCTCGGCCGCGAGCTGGTCTCCGAGCGCCTGCACGGCCGTTCGCCGCTGTGGGCGGACGGCCGCTCGTCCCGGCACGCGCCCACCCCCGGGCTGTGGGCGGTGGAGCCGCACATCGCCTTCCGCGGCGTGGGCATCAAGTTCGAGGAGCTGCTGGTCGTCACCGAGGACGACGCCTACTGGCTCGACGACGACCTGCCGCACGTCCGCCGCTGGACGTCCGGGGCCACGTCCGAGCCCACCACCCTGGAGGCCACCCGATGACCGCGAGCCCGACGACGCCCCCGACCCGCCGGACCGTCCACTCCGGCGGCCTGCCGCTCGCCGTCTACGAGCAGGGCGACCCGGACGCCCCCACCGTCCTCCTCGTGCACGGCTACCCCGACACCCACGCCGTCTGGGACGACGTCGCCGCGGACCTCGCCCGCGACCACCACGTGGTGCGCTACGACGTCCGCGGCGCCGGCCGCTCCGCAGCCCCCGCCACCCGCGACGGCTACCGCCTGGAGCAGCTCGCCGACGACCTGTTCGCGGTCGCCGACGCCGTCAGCCCGGACCGCCCGGTGCACGTCGTCGCCCACGACTGGGGCTCGGTCCAGTCCTGGGAGGCGGTCACCTCGCCCGGCGCGGAGGCCAGGATCGCCTCCTACACGACCATCTCCGGGCCCTGCCTCGACCACATGGGTTACTGGCTGCGCCACCGGCTGCGCCGCCCCACCCCGCGCCACCTCGGGCAGCTGCTCCACCAGGGCCTGCACTCCTGGTACATCACCGCGTTCCACCTGCCGTTCCTCGCGCCGGCCGTGTGGCACCTCGGCCTGGCCCGCGCGTGGCCGCGGGTGCTGCGCGACCTGGAGCACGTCACGCCGCGGCCGGACCACCCGCAGCCGGGCCTGCGCCGGGACGCGGTGCGCGGCATCGAGCTGTACCGGGCCAACTTCCGCCCCGCGCTGGGCCGTCCGCGCGAACGGCCGACCGAGGTGCCGGTCCAGCTGGTGACCCTCACCAAGGACCGCTACGTCGGCACCTACCTCTCCGAGGGCCTGGAGCGCTGGGCCCCGAACCTCACCCGACGGACGCTGCGGGCCGGCCACTGGTCGGCGCTGCTGGAGAAGGGAGCGCACGTGGCCGCCATGGTCCGCGAGTTCACGGCGAAGACGGAAGCGGGCGGCGGGCAGCCCGCGAAGGGCGAAGGACCGCTCGTCGTCGTCACCGGCGGCGGCAGCGGCATCGGCCGGGCCACCGCGCTCGCCTTCGCCGAGGACGGCGCCCGGGTGGTGGTGTGCGACCTCGACCTCGCCGCGGCCGAGCGCACCGCGCAACTCGCCTCCCTGATCGGCCCGCAGGCCCACGCCTACCGGGTGGACGTCGCCGACGGCGCCGCGGTGGACGCCTTCGCCGCGGCCGTCGCCGCAGAGCACGGCGTGCCCGACGTCGTGGTCAACAACGCGGGCATCGGCCACTCCGGGACGTTCCTGCAGACCACGGAGAAGGAGTGGCAGCGCGTCCTGGACGTCAACCTGTGGGGCGTCATCCACGGCTGCCGCGCCTTCGCCGCGCTGATGGCCGACCGCGGCGAGGGCGGCCACATCGTCAACGTCTCCTCGGCCGCCGCCTACCTGCCGTCCAAGGCGCTCACCGCGTACGCGACCAGCAAGGCCGCGGTGTTCATGCTCTCCGACTGCCTGCGCGCCGAACTCGCGTCCCACGACATCGGCGTCTCCACGATCTGCCCGGGCATCGTGAACACGAACATCACCCGCACCTCGACCTTCTCCGCCACCACCGCCGCCGAACAGGCCGCCAAGCAGGCCCGCGCCGCCAAGCTCTACGCCCGCCGCGGCTTCCCGCCGGAGAAGGTGGCCGCCGCGATCCTGCGCGCCGTCCGCACGAAGAAGCCCGTCGTCCCCGTCACCCCCGAGGCCAAGGCCGCCCGCCTCCTCAGCCGCCTCAGCCCCACCCTCCTCCGCCTGGCCGCCCGCCTGAACGTGACCTGAGGCCGGTACGGGTCTGCGACAGTAGGTGCGCACCGTACATCGCAGGCCCGTACCGTTTCCGGAGGTTGGCCATGGCCCTCATCGCACTGGACCTCATCGACGGCGAACTCCTGGCCGAGGCCGCCGAGATCCTCGGCACCACGACCGAGGTCGCCACGGTCAACGCAGCCCTTGAGGCCGCGGTGAACAATCGGAAGGGCAGGCGATCCTCTGACCGGCCGGCCGACGGCGGTCGGCCTGGTCCTGTCGGTACGGCGGAGGATCGCGGGTGACGGACGGCCTACCTACTGCTCGATTCCTGTGCCCGTTCGCGCTGTTGCCCGGCGCGCCTACGCCAGGGCCTCGTTGGCCCAGACGTGGGCTGAAGCCCGCGCTCGACGACCGAGTCGACCGAGCCGGCCGCTAACGGCCCAGCCGCGACAGTCCTTCGCGCAGGTCGTCGGGGTTCATGCAGATGTGGGTCTGCACGGTCGCGTTGAACTCCAGCCAGAACGGCTCGCAGACGGACGGCAGAGCCGCCTCGTCCGGGATGTCGATCACGATGACCTGGGCGCGGCGGCCGTTGCGGTTGAAGAAGTAGGCCGCTTCGGGCTTGAGGGCGGTCATGATCCGTTCGAATCGCTCGCCGACCGTGCCGTCGGTGATCAGCTTGTTGGTGGTCGCGGTGTCGATCTCGATGTCGAGCAGGACGCGCATGGCAGGTGCTCCTTCCCCGGGCTCTGGGTGAGTCCGCAACTCCAGCCTCGCGCCGCCCCCTACGGCCTGCAACGTCACTCGGGTGGTTGCCGTGAGTGGCCGGGGCCGACGCGTCGGGCTCCACTGATTACGCCAATGTCCAGTGGAAGGAGCCCCTGATGGCAACCGTTGTGGTGTTCGACCTCCCCGGCGTCACCCAGGCCCAGTACGACGCGGTGATCAAAGCCCTGACCGGCAGTACCACCGGCTTCTACCTGCCCTCCGACCTGCCCGTCAGCGGGATCGTCTCGCATGCGGCGGGCGCCACGTCGACCGGCTGGCACGTGACGGACGTGTGGGAGTCCCGGGAGGCGTGGGACCGCTTCGCGGCCGTGCTGACCCCGATCCTCCAGGACGTCGGCATCCCGACGTCCACGCCGCCGCAGATCTTCGAGGCCCACCGCGTGGTGCGCTGAGCCGGAGCCCCGTCACGCCGCGTGCGGCGCCTGGGTGCCGTCCGCGGCCTCCGCCGTCGCCACGTCGTGGTGGATCGGCCCGTTCCCGGCGCTGAGCGGCAGGCAGCTGCCGCCGCGCCGGTGGGCGATGATCTCGGCGGCGACCGAGACGGCCGTCTCCTCGGGGGTGCGGGCGCCGAGGTCGAGGCCGATGGGGGAGCGCAGCCGGGCGATCTCGGCGTCGGTGAGGCCGACCTCGCGCAGCCGGGCGTTGCGGTCGCGGTGGGTGCGGCGGGAGCCCATGGCGCCGACGTAGCCGACGGGCAGCCGCAGGGCGCGCTCCAGGAGGGGGATGTCGAACTTGGCGTCGTGGGTGAGGACGCACAGCACGGTGCGCCCGTCGATCCGGTCGAGCTGGGAGTCGAGGTAGCGGTGCGGCCAGTCGACGACGACCTCGTCGGCGTCGGGGAAGCGGCGGGCGGTGGCGAAGACGGGCCGGGCGTCGCAGACGGTGACGTGGTAGCCGAGGAAGCGGCCGATCCGCACGACGGCGGCGGCGAAGTCGATGGCGCCGAAGACGATCATCCGCGGCGCGGGCACGTAGGACTCGACGAAGCAGGTGACGGTGCCCTGCTCGTGCTCGTCGCAGGGGCGGCCGTCGAGGCCGAGGACGATCCGGCCGGTGCGTCCGGCGTCGAGCATGGCGCGGGCCTCGGCGACGATGGCCCGCTGGAGCGGGCCGACCGTCGAGGGCGCGGGGGAC
>NZ_JBFBDY010000240.1:0-9489 GCF_040683475.1 Kitasatospora sp. NPDC093558
GGACGCTTCCTTCGAGCCGCCTTCCAGCGGGCCCTCCGGGCGCTTCGTTCTTTCGTGTTTCCAGCTTATCAGATGTTTTCCGCTCCGTTTTCCGGAGTTTCATTCATCCGATTTCCCGAACTGGCCGGGGCCGCTTTCCGCGACGACCTCCACATTAGCGCATTTCGAGTGTCACCCGAAATTCACGCTCACCCTGTCGGCGCAGACGCCGAACGACCCAAGCTAATGGGCAACGAGGTGAGAGTGGGGTTACCAAGTGGTGTGGCCGCTTCAGCGACTCGTTCAACACTAGGCCACCTGGAGGTCATCGTCAAACGCCGAGGGCGGGATCCGGCTGGATCCCGCCCTCGGTCGTCGAAGCCGCTGGTCAGCGGCGTCAGGTTTCGGTCACGCCACTCGTGTCACACGGTCTGTGTCACACGGTCTGTGCCACACGGTGTGGATCACGCACTCACACCGCGGCCGGCGCGGTCAGCTCGGCCGCCGCCAGGTTGCGCTTCCCCCGGCGCAGCACGAGCCAGCGGCCGTGCAGCAGGTCGGCCTCGGTCGGCACGGCCTCCTCGTCCGTCACCTTGACGTTGTTGAGGTAGGCGCCGCCCTCCTTGATCGTCCGACGGGCGGCCGAGCGGCTCGGCGCCAGGCCGACGGCGACCAACAGGTCGACCACCGGCTGGAGTTCGGCGACCTCGGCCTTGGGGACCTCGGCCAGGGCCGCCGCCAGAGTCGGGGCCTCCAGGTCGGCGAGCTCGCCCTGGCCGAACAGCGCCTTGGACGCGGCGACCGCGCGCTCGTACTGGTCGGCGCCGTGGACGAGGGTGGTGAGCTCCTCGGCCAGGGCGCGCTGGGCCAGGCGGGCGGCGGGGCGCTCGGTGGTCTCGCGCTCCAGCTCTTCGATCTCCTCCTTCGAGCGGAAGCTGAAGATCCGCAGGAAGTTGGAGACGTCCCGGTCGTCCGCGTTCAGCCAGAACTGGTAGAAGGCGTACGGGGTGGTCAGCTCGGGGTCGAGCCAGACCGTGCCGGACTCGGTCTTGCCGAACTTGGTGCCGTCGGCCTTGACGATCAGCGGCGTGGCCAGCGCGTGCACGGACTTGCCGTCCGCCTTGCGGATCAGGTCCGTGCCGGCGGTGAGGTTGCCCCACTGGTCGCTGCCACCGGTCTGCAGGGTGCAGCCGTAGCGGCGGTTCAGCTCCAGGTAGTCCATGCCCTGGAGGATCTGGTAGCTGAACTCGGTGTAGCTGATGCCCGCGTCGGAGTTGAGCCGCCGGGCGACGGCCTCCTTGGCGATCATGTTGTTGACGCGGAAGTACTTGCCCACGTCGCGCAGCAGGCTGATGGCCGACATCCCGGACGTCCAGTCCAGGTTGTTGACCATGCGCGCCGCGTACGGGCCCTCGAAGTCGAGGAAGCGCGAGATCTGGCCACGCAGGCGCTCGACCCAGCCGGCCACCGTCTCGGGGTCGTTGAGGACGCGCTCCGCGGTGGGCTTGGGGTCGCCGATCAGGCCCGTGGCGCCGCCGACCAGGCCGAGCGGGAGGTTCCCCGCCTGCTGGATGCGGCGCATGGTGAGGATCTGCACGAGGTTGCCGAGGTGCAGGCTGGGGGCCGTCGGGTCGAACCCGCAATAGAACGTGACCGGGCCGTCCGCGAACGCCTTGCGCAGTGCGTCCTCGTCGGTGGACAGGGCGATCAGCCCACGCCACCGCAGCTCGTCGACGATGTCCGTCACGGTCACGCTTCTCCTTCGATCGGGCGTCCGGCCCGGTGCCGGCCCGGTTCGGTCGGGCCCCGGGTCGGTACGACTCCAGCCTGATAGAGCCTACGCGGTCCCGGCCAGCGAGTTTTCCCGAGGCACCGTCCCCGCTCCCCGAACGGGCTCCGCCGTGTCGACCGGGACCGGTCGTGCGGCCCCAGGGCGCCTCTCCGACACCGGAAATTCCGTTGTTCGTCGGCCACGGGCCCATTCAGAGTGGTCCCACCGCCGTGCGGCGGCAGTGACGTGTGTGGAGACGGTCGTGCCGCCGTGGCACGCCCGTGGGAAGGGTGTGCCGAGGTGCGCAACACGCTGGTTCTGAACGCGAGCTACGAGCCCCTGACGACGGTGTCGCTCCAGCGCGCCGTCGTCCTGGTGCTCCAGGACAAGGCGGTGGTGGAGCAGGCGCATCCGCTGCGCACGGTCCGGGGGACGGGCGTCACCGTCCCGGTGCCCTGGGTGATCAGACTGCAACGGTACGTACGGGTGCCGTTCCGACAACAGGCGCCGTGGTCGCGGCGGGGTGTCCTGGCCCGTGACCAGCACCTGTGCGCGTACTGCGGGCGGCGGGCCACCACGGTGGACCACCTGCAGCCGCGGTCGCGCGGTGGTGAGGACAGCTGGCTGAACACGGTGGCCGCGTGCGCCGAGGACAACCAGCGCAAAGCCGACCGGACGCCGGAGCAGGCGGGGATGAACCTGCTGCGCCGCCCGTTCGTGCCGACCCCGCAGGCGACCCTGATGCTGGCGCTCGGCCTGCGCGACTCGGAGGCCAGGGAGCTCGCCGACTGGCTGCCGGTCGTGCCCGCGGCCTAGTGCCACGGCACTAGACACGCCCGGGCGGTGGTCGGCTAACCCTTGGCCTGGTAGCCGGCCGCCGTCCCGAAGTTCGCCGAGTGCTCGGGGACCACGACGACCTTGCCGCCGCCGATCAGCACCCGGCCCGAGATCAACAGCGAGCCGGTGCCCGGCGGGAAGTTGCCGCCGGTGGACTCGTGGCCGCCGGTCACCGCGAAGCGGCTGAGGTGGGCGGGCTGGTCGCGGCGCTCGTCGGCGGCGAGCACGAGGGAGCCGCCGTCGAGGGCGACCGCCCGCAGCACGCCCTTCTCGGCGGCCTGCGCCTTCCAGCTCTGCTTTCCGCTGTCGAGGTCGTAGCCGACCGCGACGACGGCGCCGTTGCCGTTCGCCGGCGCCAGCGTGGTGACCATCGTCCGGTCCTGGAAGAAGACCCCGGGCGTGGCCGAGAACGTGCCGTGGGCGACGTCCAGGCGGCCGGCGTCGGTGGTCACCGGGATCTCGGCGGCCGGGTCGCCGGTCGCGCCCCAGGCGAACACCCGGTCGTCGGCCGGCTTCTCGCCGGTGGTGAGGACGACGGCAGGCTCGGCGGAGAGCACCGTCACCGTCTTCGGGTTGTTGTTCAGTCCGCGCCACCAACCGACCTTGCCGTCGGCGGTGTTGAGCGCGACGGCCTGGCCGGCCGGGGTCGAGTCGGCACACGAGGAGGCGACCATCACGGTCTTGCCGGCGACCCCGCCGGAGAGCGTGCAGAACTTGCCCTGCCCGGTGTACTGCCAGACGTCCTTGCCGTCGGCGGCGTCCCACGCGATCGCCCGGTCGTCGCCGACGGCCACGACCTTGTCCTCCGTGACGCCGACGTGCGCGGTGTAGGCACCCTTGGCGTCGGACACGGTCTTCGTCCACGCGGTCTTGCCGCTCTTGGTGTCGACGGCGGCGAGCAGCGTGCACGGGCTGTTCGGATCCGCCTGGGCCCGGAACAGCACGGCGCCCACACCGGACGGGTTCACGCTCGGCGACAGCCCGCACGGGACGGCCCCGGCGGCCGGCGGCTCGACCGCCCACACCGGCTTGCCCGCCGCGAGGTCGTACGCGCGCACGCCGGCGGCATCGGCCCGGACCACCGCGTCGGCCAGCAGCCAGCTCCCGACCAGCGTGTCGTCCGCCCCGGGCTGGGCGGACACGGCCGGCTGCGCGGACCACGCCTTGGTGTGGGCGACGGTGAAGCCGGGCTCACCGCCGCCCCCGCCGCCCGACGTGGACGCGCTGCCGCTGCCCTCGATGCCGACCATCAGGCCGGCGGCTATCAGGACGCCCAGCGCGGCGAAGCCGGCACCCGTGCGGACCAGGAGCGCCTTGCGGCTGGGCACGTGCTCGCCGGTCAGGACCGCGTCGGCGGCGGCGCGGGCCTTGTCCGCGAGCGAGGAGCCGCCGCCCTTGGCGTTCTTGCCGCCGCCGTCAGCACCCCGGCGCGAGGCCGATCGGGATGACACGACGGGCTCGGGGACTTCCGACGACTCCGACTCCCCCGGGGCCACGGGCTCCGGCTCGGTGGGCTCGATGTGCACGTAGCCGTCGGCCGAGTACTCCGCGCCCGCCGGCACGTACAGGCTGTCCTCGGCGGGCTGCTGCGGGACGGGCGCGGCGTACTCGGCGTACTGCTGCTGCTCGTAGCCGGGGTACTGGTGGTAGGGCTGGTAGGGCTGCTGGTACGGGTCCTGGGCATAGCCGCCCTGCCCGTACACCGTCTGCCCGTGCTGGTCGTACCCGTACTCGCCGTACCCGGCGGGCTGCCCGTACTCGCCCTGCCCGTAGCCGGCGGTCGTCTGCCAGTGCCCCTGCTGGATGTCCTGGCCGTACTGCTGCTCGGGGTAGCCGCCCTGCCAGTCCTGCGGCTGCGGCTGCGGCTGCTGGGGGTACCACGCCTGCTGCTGGGAGTCTCCGAAGGGCTCCTGCGCCATCCGTTCCGTCCCTCCCGAGCCGCCTGCACTGCGGCAGTCAGCATCTCACGCCCGCCGGAGGGCCCCGCTCCGGCCTCCGTCAGGCGGCGGACTCGGCGCGCAGGGCCTCGTCGATCCGGGCGGCGAGGGTGAAGTCGAGGCTGGTGAGCCCGCCCGCGCTGTGGGTGGACAGGACGAAGCGCAGGGTGCGCCAGCGGATGTCGATGTCGGGGTGGTGGTCCATCGCCTCGGCCTGTCCGGCGACGGCGTCGACGACGCGGATCGCCGCCGGGAAGTCCGGGGCGTCGGCGGTGCGGACGATGGCGTCGCCCTCCCGTGACCACTGCGGCACGTCGGCCAGTGCCGTCGTGATCGCGTCCTCGCTCAGCCGTACCCTGCTGCTCATCGATGTGCTCCCGTGCGTCGTCCGGTCGGGGTGCGGGTCAGGCGGCCTTCCGGCGCGGACGGGTCACCAGTTCGCCGCCGCAGTTGGGGCAGGCGGCGGCCATGGCCTCGGTGCAGTCCGGGCAGAAGGTGCACTCGTAGGAACATATCGAGGCGGGGCCGTCGGCGGTCAGCGACACCGCGCAGCGCTCGCAGGTCTCGCGCATCTCCAGGGCCATGGGGGTGCTCCTTCGCATTTTCCTACGGTCTGATGAGCGCTCAGCCCATCAGCAGCTTGACGACGGCCACGAGTCCGACCACCACGATCACCGCACGCAGCGCCACCGGCGGAAGGCGGCGTCCGACCTTGGCGCCGACCAGACCGCCGAGCAGCGAGCCGACCGCGATCAGCCCGGCGGCCGTCCAGTTCACCGTCGAGGTGAACAGGAAGAATAGCGCGGCCACCGCGTTGACGATCATGGCGAGCGCGTTCTTCACGGCGTTGATGCGCTGGAGGTTCTCCTGGAGGAGCATGCCCATCAGCGCCATCAGCAGGACGCCCTGCGCGGCGCCGAAGTAGCCGCCATAGATGCCGGTGAGGAAGACGCCGCCGAGCAGGACGAGGCTGCCGTCCGGGTCGCCGCCGGGGCGGCGGCGGGCGGCGACGGCCTTGGCCACCCGGGGCTGGATCACCACGAGGACGAGGGCCAGCAGGATGAGCACCGGGACGATCGCGTCGAAGGCGCCGCTCGGCAGGGTGATCAGCAGCACGGCGCCGACCAGTCCGCCCAGCAGGGAGGCGGTGCCGAGGCGCAGCAGGCGGCGGCCCTGGTCGGCCAGTTCGCGGCGGTAGCCGATCACGCCGCTGAGCGAGCCGGGCACCAGGCCGAAGGAGTTGGACACGTTGGCGGTGACCGGCGGGATGCCGACGGCGAGCAGGACGGGGAAGG
Organism: Kitasatospora sp. NPDC093558; assembly: GCF_040683475.1. Classification (NCBI taxonomy): domain Bacteria; kingdom Bacillati; phylum Actinomycetota; class Actinomycetes; order Kitasatosporales; family Streptomycetaceae; genus Kitasatospora; species Kitasatospora sp. NPDC093558. Next base: position 5,820 of record NZ_JBFBDY010000240.1, read on the forward strand.
TGATCAGGGTGCCGGAGCCGACGATCACGTTGATCATCCCGGCACCGACGCCCGCCACCAGGACGGCTATCGCCTCCCAGAGCGTCACGGGTCACCTCTTCCTTTCGTCCGGGTCCGAAGGGATCATGCCGGACGGCCTGTCGAACCGACCAGCCCCGACCACCATGCGGAACACCCCGGAAACGCCGGGGGCCCGCCTCCGCACCTCTCGGTGCGACGGCGGGCCCTCCCGCGTCACTGCCTTACGGCGTCACCGCCTCACGGCGTCACCGCGGCCCGGCTCACTCCGGGTCGATCTTGCGGTACTCGCGCGCCGGGTCCACCCGCGGGCGGGCCGCACCCTTGTCGATGTCCACCGGCCGCGGGCCCGCCGCCGAGTCGATCGGCACCTGGGTGGCGGCCGGGGCCGCGGCCGGGACGCTCGGGGCCGCGACCGCGCCGCCGTTCACGCCACCGCCGGCCATGCCGGTGAACGCGCCGCCGAGGCCCTTGAGCGCGTCGCCGACCTCGCTCGGGATGATCCACAGCTTGTTGGAGTCGCCCTTGGCCAGCTCGGGCAGCGTCTGCAGGTACTGGTAGGCGAGCAGCTTCTGGTCGGCGTCGCCGTCGTGGATCGCCTCGAAGACCGTCCGGATCGCGGCCGCCTCACCGTCGGCGCGCAGCACCGCCGCCTGCGCCTCACCCTCGGCCTTGAGGACCTCGGCCTGCTTCTCACCCTCGGCCTTGAGGATCTGCGCCTGGCGCTGGCCCTCGGCGGTGAGGATCGCGGCGCGCTTGTCACGGTCGGCGCGCATCTGCTTCTCCATCGAGTCCTGGATGGAGGTCGGCGGCTCGATCGCCTTCAGCTCGACGCGGTTGACCCGGATGCCCCACTTACCCGTCGCCTCGTCCAGGACGCCGCGCAGACCGGCGTTGATGACCTCGCGGGAGGTCAGGGTGGACTCCAGGTCCATCGAGCCGATGATGTTGCGCAGCGTGGTGACGGTGAGCTGCTCGATCGCCTGGATGTAGCTGGCGACCTCGTAGGTGGCCGCCCGGGGGTCGGTGACCTGGTAGTAGATCACCGTGTCGATGTTGACGACCAGGTTGTCCTGGGTGATCACCGGCTGGGGCGGGAACGGCACGACCTGCTCGCGCAGGTCGATGCGGTTGCGGACCCGGTCGATGAACGGGACGACGATGTTCAGACCTGCGTTGAGGGTCCGGGTGTAACGGCCGAAGCGCTCCACGATGGCGGCGCTGGCCTGCGGGATGACCTGGATCGTCTTGATCAGCGCGATGAAGGCCACCACGACCAGGACGACCAAAACGATAAGGACGGGTTCCACGGACTCTCCCCTAGACGACCAGGGCGGTCGCGCCCTGGATTTCGACGACGTCGACCTGCTGCCCCGGCTGGTACACCGAGTCCGGGTGGAGCGCGCGGGCCGACCAGATCTCGCCGTTCAGCTTGATCCGTCCACCCTCCCCGTCGACGGTTTCCGCGACGACCGCGGTGGCGCCCTGGAGCGCCTCGATGCCCATCTTGATGTTGGGGCCCCTCTTCAGCTCCCGGTAGGCGATCGGGCGGACGACCACCAGCAGCGCGACCGAGACCACGACGAACGTCAGGGTCTGCCAGACCACCCCCGCGCCCAGTCCGGCCACGCCGGCCGCCGCCAGCGCGCCGACCGCGAACATGGCGAACTCCGGCATCGCGGTGAGCACCAGCGGTATGCCGAGCCCGACGGCGGCCAGGAGCCACCACAACCAGCTGTCCACGAAATCCATCCTAGGGACGAAGGGCCTTCGTGGCGGACAGTTCCCGCAGGTCGAGGGGCGGAAACCGGTCGGGCGTGCGACCGGTTCCCGCGGCGCGCCGGGGCGGTTGTCGGACGGGGGCTCAGCCCAGCGGCAGGCCCTGCGCCGACCAGCGGTCGCCGTGGCGCTCCAGGGTCAGCGGCAGGCCGAAGCACTTCGACAGGTTGCGGGCGGTCAGCTCGGTGTCGATCGGGCCAGCGGTGAGGACCTTGCCCTGACGGATCATCAGGACGTGGGTGAAGCCGGGGGCGATCTCCTCGACGTGGTGGGTCACCATCGCCATCGCCGGCGCGAACTCGTCCTGGGCGAGCGCGCCGAGGCGGCGGATGAGGTCCTCGCGCCCGCCGAGGTCCAGGCCGGCGGCCGGCTCGTCGAGCAGCAGCAGCTCGGGATCGGTCATCAGCGCGCGGGCGATGAGGGTGCGCTTGCGCTCGCCCTCCGACAGGGTGCCGAACTTGCGGTCGGTGAGGCCCGACATGCCGAGGCGGTCCAGCAGCGCGAGCGCGCGGGACTCGTCCGACTGCTCGTAGCTCTCCTGCCAGCTGACCGTCATGCCGTAGGCGGCGGTCAGCACGGTCTGCAGCACCGTCTGCTCGGCCGGCAGCTTGTCGAACATGGCGGCGCCGGCCAGACCGATCCGGGAGCGCAGCTCGAAGACGTCGATCTCGCCGAGCTTCTCGCCGAGCACCGAGACCTTGCCCGAGGTCGGGAAGAGGTACGAGGAGGCGATCTGCAGCAGCGTGGTCTTGCCGGCGCCGTTCGGGCCCAGGATGACCCAACGCTCACCCTCGGAGATGGACCACGAGACCTGGTCGACCAGCGCGCGCCCCTCCCGGACCACGGATACGTCCACCAGCTCCAGCACGTCGCTCATGCCTACGCCTTCCCCAATACAAGATTTTCGGCCGTCGGTGCGGGCGGCGAGCCTACTCCGGCAGCCGGTGGGCACGGGGTGGCTGCGCCGCACGCGCATGGGCAAACCTACGCCACGCGGATGACCGCCGATTCCGTAGGCTGGCCGGATGCTCGCGACTCCTGCCGACAATCCGTACGAAGAGCCCCGTTCGGGGCGACTGACCGCCTGGGGCAACGCCCTGCTCGCCGGGCTGGTCGCGCCGGACAACGCCGCCGCGGCCGTCCTCGGCGACGACGAGGGCCACCGGGTGACCGGCCTGCCCGGGGACGAACCGGGCGAGCTGCACGGGCTCACGTGGGCGCTGGGCCGGCTGAGGGTGCTCGGCGTGCGGGGCCTGCGGCTGGCGCTGCCCTCGGCCGGGCACCCGCTCGGGCTGACCGGCCCGGCGCCGTTCAACGAGCGGGCCATGGGCGTGGGCGAGGCCGTCCTGGCGGTGGGCGCGCCGCTCGGGCTGGTGCCCGAGATCGAGGTCTTCGGCCCGGCCGGGGACCGCTCGGCGACCGTGCTGTGGCGCTGCTCGACGGTCAACGACGGGCCGCCGGCCGACGTGCCGTCCCTGCACGAGGCCGAGCGCGAGCTCGCCGACGGGCTGCGCGAGGCGACCGTCCTGCTCACCCGCCTCGACGTGGCCGGCGCAGGACCGGAGGCGCTGCGGGCCCTGGACGCGTACCGCCGCCGCGGCCACGCGGAGCTGCTCGCGCCCGGCTACCCGGCCCGCGCCGTCCGCGTCCTGGAGTCCGCCCGCCAGGTGTCGGCGCTCCTGACGATCGCCTCCGGCGGCCACGGCGCCGCCGTCAGCGCGTCGGAGATGGCCGCCCGCCAGTCCGTCCTCGCTCCGCTGCGCCGCACCGCCCGCCGGGCCCAGGTGGCCGCCTACAACGCCCTCGTGGACGAGCGCCAGGACAGCTGAGCCCCGCGCGGGGAGTCGGCCGGCCCGACATACCCCGCCCCCCG
>NZ_JBFBDY010000241.1:0-9487 GCF_040683475.1 Kitasatospora sp. NPDC093558
GCCCGAACTCGGCCGGGCCAACGCCTGGTTCGGCGTCGGCGACATCGACGACGCGCAGTTCACCGCGCTGGTCCGCGACAAGGGGATCACCGCCGCCGCGGGCCTCGTCAAGGTGATCCGGGAGGCCGCCGAGGCCGCCGGCCACGACCCGCACGCCCTGCCCGGCGGCTACACCGTGCGCACCAGCGCCGGGGTCGCCGCGCGCCTGGCCGCCGACCCGCTCCAGCGCTCCGCGCAGCGGCTCTTCTGGGCCGCGGTCGTCGCCGCCGCCGGGTTCGCCCTGCTCGCCGTCCTGCTCACGCTCTTCCGGGCCGCCCCCGAACGCGGCGCCATGCTCGCCCGGCTGCGCACCCTCGGCCTGCGCCCGCGCCAGGGGCTCGCGCTGATCCTCGCCGAGGCCCTGCCGCAGACCCTCGCGGCGGCCCTCGGGGGCGCGCTCGTCGCGTTCGCCGCGGTCGGCCTGCTCGGGCCCGCGTTCGACCTGTCGGCGCTGGTCGGTGTGCACGTCGGAGAGCAGCTGACGCCCGCCCTGCTGCCCGTGCTGCTGCCCACGGCCGGGCTGGCGCTCGTGGTCTGCGCGGGCGTGGTGGCGGAGACCGTCGTCTCCGGGCGCCGCCAGCTCGCCGCCGAACTCCGGGCGGGGGACCAGCGTTGAACCGGTGTGAGATGACGAAGAAGACAGGAGAAGAGCGGTGAAGAGCACCCCTCAGGAGCGGACGGCCGTCGCGGCCCCCACCCTCCAGGAGCTCCGGCAGCGGGCCCTCGCCGCCGCCTCGCCCACGGCGTACGGCGCGGGCGCGGCCATCGTGTGCGACCGGCTGGTCCGCATCTTCAGCGCCGAGGGGATCGAGGTCCAGGCCCTCCAGGGCCTCGAACTCACCATCGCCCAGGGCGACCTGGTGGCCCTCGTCGGCGCCTCCGGCAGCGGCAAGTCCACCCTGCTCACCATCCTGGCCGGCCTCGACGTGCCGACCGCGGGGACGGCCACCGTCGCCGGGTGCGACCTGCTGGAGATGTCCGCGCGCGAACGCCTGCGCTACCGGCGCGAGGTGGTCGGCTTCATCTGGCAGCAGACCGCCCGCAACCTGCTGCCCTTCCTGACCGCCGCCGAGAACATCGCCCTGCCGATGCAGCTGCGCGGCCGCCGGGGCCGGGGCGGGAGCTCCCGCCAACAGGCCACCCGGGTGGCCGAGTTGATGGAGGCCCTGGAGATCGGCGACCTCGCGCGCCGCCGCCCCGACGAGCTGTCCGGCGGGCAGCAGCAGCGCGTCGCCATCGCCGTCGCGATGGCCAACAACCCGCCCGTCCTGCTGGCCGACGAGCCCACCGGCGAACTGGACTCCGAGACCGGCGCCGTCATCTTCGAGGCCTTCCGCACCGTCAACCGCGAACTCGGCGCCACCGTCGTGATCGTCACCCACGACCCGATGGTGGCCGGCGAGGTCCGCCGCACCGTCGCCATCCGCGACGGCCGGACCAGCAGCGAGGTGCTGCGCCGCACGGTCACGGACGAGCACGGCGAGGAGTCCGTCAACGAGCGCGAGTACGTGATGCTGGACCGCACCGGGCGGGTCCAGCTGCCCGTCAAGTTCCTGGAGGCGCTGGGCATGGAGCACCGGGTGGCGGTCGACCTCGCGGCCGACCACATCGAGGTCAGGCCGGACGACCTCGCGGATGGAGACACGCCCTAGGTCTCGCCGCCGCCCATGTGCTGGAACAGTCCGCTCCGCTCGGCCTCCTCGCGGAGGTCGGGCGCCTCCTCGGCGCGTTCACCCCGGGCGGCCGCGGTACAGAGGGCGAAGACGAGCAGGGCACTGCCGGCCACGGCGAGGATGCCGAGCGCGGTCAGGACGCGGAGCCAGGTCACGGAGGTGCCTCCTGGGGACGGAGCGAGGGAACGCCGCCGGGGATTTATCGGCACATCGGTCCGCACGGTCGAGTGTCCACCTGCGGTTGTTCCCGCCGAGCACCGCGCGAGAGGTCGCCCGCGCGGGCGCTCGAAGCATCAGGGGGGCGCGTTACACCCCTTCGCGCGCCCCCAGGGCGGCGGACGCGTACCCCGGAGCGCCGTCCACCAGCGCCCGCAGCACCGTCAGGTCCGGCTTGCCCGTTTCCGTGAGCGGTAGCTGCGGCAGGACCAGGATCGACGACGGCGCGCAGAGCGGACCGCTCCGCTCCCGCACCCACCGGTGCAGCTGCTCCTTCGTCACTCGCGCGCCCGGCACCGTCGTCACCGCCGCGTGCACGCGCTCCAGCAGGTCCGGCCCCGGCGTCGCGAACATCACCGCCTCCCGGACGTCCGGGTGCGTGAGCAGCGGCCCCTCGACATCCGCCGGGTACACGTTGTGCGCGTCCACGATCGCCATCGGTTCGCGCCGCCCGGCCACCGTCAGGTAGCCGGCCGCGTCCAGGCTGCCGAGGTCCCCGGTGTGCAGCCAGCCGTCCCGCAGCACCTCCGCGGTGAGCTCCGGGTCCCGCCAGTAGCCCTCCATCGCCGTCGGCGTGCGGACGTGGATCTCGCCGGTCGCGCCGGGCGGCAGCGGGGTGCCGTCGCCGTCCAGGACGCGCACCTCGGTGTCCGGGAACGGGCGGCCCGCGGTGCCGAGGAGCCGCGGGTCGAGGTGCTCGTCCGGCGCCAGCCGCGTCACCGGGCCGCACTCCGTCAGGCTGTACGTCTGGTGCAGCACTCGCCCCAGCCGGCGCGTCGCCTCCGCGAGCCGCCGCGGCGCGGCCGGGCCGCCGGTGTACGTGACGCGGCGCAGGCTGCCGACGTCCGTGCGCGGCAGCAGCGGGTGATCCAGGACCCGGTACAGCAGGTGCGGCGGCAGGTACGCCCGGGAGACGGCGTGCTCCTCGATGGCGGCCAGGACGGCGTCGGCCGCGAAGCCGTCCTGGAGTACCACCGAACCGCCCGCCGCGAGCGCGAGGTCCGCCGATGTGCCGCCGCCGTGGCCCAGCGGCGTGCAGAGCAGGAACACCGACGCGGCCGGCAGTTCCGGCCTCGGCGGGCGGGCGAACCGGCGCACCACGCCCTTCGGCCGTCCCGTCGTGCCGCTCGTGAACCGCACCGCCATGATGTCCTCCGGCCGGCCCCGGGGCGCGAGCGGGGCGGGGGACAGCGGCGCGGCGAGCTCCAGGATGTCCGTCCCGAGCTCCGTCGGGCCGAGCGCCAACCGACCGACGGTGGGCAGCGCACGGGCGATGTGCGCGGCGGCCGTCCCGAAGCGCACCGGGTCGAACACGAGCGCGTCGGTGCCGGCGAACCCGGCCGTCTCGACCTGCTCGGCGACCGGCCGGTCCAGGTACAGCATCGCCACCCGGCAGCCGAGCACGTTGGCGGCCAGCCGCACCAGCACCGTCTCGGGCCGGTTCCCGGCCAGCACCGTCACCCCGTCCCCGCGCCGCAGCCCGGCGCCCTCCAGCGCGCGGGCGAGGCGGTGGACGGTGTCGAGGCACTCCTGCGCGGTCAGCGCGCGCTCCCCGCAGCGGATCGCCACCCGCCCCGGATCGCGCGCCAGCCCCGCCAGCACCAGCCCGGTGTACGTCGCGGTCACGTTCGGCCTTCCTGGTTGTCGATGATCCGAACTCTTGGGCGTAGATCCCCTGTTTCAGCCGGAGGTTAGCCCATCCTCGGCTCGGACCTGCGAAGTGGCACAGGCCGCTGCGTTGATGCTCCTGATTGGCTGTCAGTGGCGTGCACTATGTTGATTGCAGGAGGCGAAGGGGGGTGTTCCTCATGCTGGCCGGGCGACGTTACCGCCTTGAACTGACCGATGATCAGGCTGAGTTGTGTGAGACGTTCGGCAACATCTGCCGGTCGATGTGGAACACCGCGCTGGAGCAGCGGCGGGAGTACCGGCGGCGGGGGGCGTGGATGGGCTACGTGCCTCAAGCCGCCGAGCTGGCCGAGGCGAAGCGCGAGTTCTCGTGGCTCGCGGATGCTCCGTCGCACGTGTTGCAGCAGACGTTGCGGGATTTGGACCGGGTGTGCCGCGAGCGCGGGACGTTCAAGGTCCGGTGGCGCTCTCGGTGGCGCTGGTCGCCATCGTTCCGATTCCCAGCCGGGAACCTCATCACGGTCGAGAGGATCGGCCGCAAGTGGGGCCGCGTCAAGCTCCCGAAGCTCGGATGGGTACGGTTTCGCTGGTCCCGTCCACTCGGTGGTGAGGTCCGCTCTGCAACCGTCACCCGGCGGGGACGACACTGGCTCGTCTCGTTCCCGCACGGGGCCGAAGCCCCGCGCGGCTCGCGCGGCCGGAATCCCCGTCCGTAGGACGGGGAGGACGTCAACTGACGCACCATCATGTCGGTAGGTGGCGCGGTGGTGGCGCGCGGGGCTGTTATGGTTCCCGGTCGAGTACGAACGGGGGCCGGATGGGCAGCACGACGGACGGGACGCAGGTCGTGTCCCGCGGGGTGGTCGACCTGCGGGGCGCCGACGGGCCGGGGTTTGCCGTGCGGTATCCGGCGGGTGCGGTCGTGGTCGTCTCGGGGTTGCCGGGTGCGGGCAAGAGCACGCTGCTGCGGCGCTGGTCGGCGGACGGTGTGGCCGTGGTCGATCCGCGGGCCGTCCACGAGGCGTGCGAAGCCGTCATGCCCGCGTGGCTGCCGTACGCCGTCTACCGGCCGTGGGCCCGGCCGCGGCACGCGCTGCTCCTGCGGAGCTCCGTCCGGCGGGGCGGCCCGCTGCTCGTGCACGACTGCGGCAGCCGCGCGTGGATGCGGCGGTGGCTCGCGCGGGAGGCGGGGCGGCAGGGGCGCGAGTTGCACCTCGTGCTGCTCGACGTCGGCGCGGGCACGGCACTCGACGGCCAGCATGCGCGGGGTCGGCACGCCTCCACCCGGGTCTTCGCCCGGCACCGGGTCGGGCTGGCCCGGTTGTCGGCGGCGCTCGACCACGGCGATCCGGTTCCCGAGGCGGCTTCGGTGCTCCTTCTCGACGCGGTCTCGCGCTCGCGCGCTACCGCGGTGCGGTTCGGCTAGCGCGGCGTTCGGCCTCGGCGTGCCACCAGCCGGGTGGGGACGGGCTGTTGGCGGTCGCGGTCGGCTGGTCGGGGTGGAGGCCGAGCGGGCGTAGTGCGTCGGCGGGGAGCCGGATGTCGTACCAGCCGTGCCAGCGGCCGTCCGCGTCCTGCCCGCAGATCAGGTTCACGAGGAAGTCCGCGGCCGGCCAGGGCATCCAGTCGATGCCACGCTCACGCAGTCAAGCGCGGACGGCCGCCATCGGGCGCGGGCAGCCCGGGAGGTTCTCGTAGGCGACGATGGTGATCCAGTCGGGATCGGTTGTGGTCATGCCATCCAGGGTAGGCTCGTCGAGCTTCGCGGGGGGAGGGGTTTTCGGGATGGGCGACGGTGATCGACGGCGTGTGCCGGAGCGGGTGGTGGCGGCGGAGCGCCTGGCTGCTGCCTGCGGGTTTTCGAAGAGTCGCCCGCCCGAGGTGGGGCGCCTGCCGGCCGCCGCTCTTCGGGGCGCGGTCGACGGGCTTCGCCTGTTCTACCTGACCCACCCCGGCCTGCTGGCCGCCGAAGTGCCGACCACGCTCACGAGTTCGGCGATCCTCGCCACTCGGAAGGACCGGAAGGAACGGACCTCATGGTGACGATCGAGACGCCCCGCCTGATCCTGCGCCGCTGGCGCGAGGAGGACGTGGCCCCGATGGCGGCCATCAACGGTGACCCCGAGGTGATGCGGTGGATCGCCGACGGCAAGCCGCTGGAGGAGGCGGACAGCCACCGCTTCAGCGCGATGGTCGAGCAGCGGTGGGAGGACGAGGGCTTCGGCCTGTTCGCCGTCGAGGTGCGCGAGACCGGCGAGCTGGCGGGCTTCACCGGCCTCGCCGTCCCGCGCTTCCTGCCCGAGGTGCTCCCGGCCGTCGAGGTCGGCTGGCGCCTGGCCCGGACCTTCTGGGGCCGCGGCTTCGCCACCGAGGCGGCGCGGGAGGCCGTCCGCTTCGCCTTCGAGGACTGCGGCCTGGACCGGCTCGTCAGCATCGCCCAGATCGGCAACACCGCGTCGGAGCGCGTGATGGACAAGCTGGGCATGCGCGTGGAGCGCGAGACGACCACCCCGGCCACGGGCCGCCGCGTGCGCGTGCACGAGCTGACGCGCGAGCAGTACGACGCTCGCTGAGTGGCGAAAACCGCTGGCCGCGGCCGACCGGGCACCCCTACGCTCCGGTACGGCAGCCGAGGACAGGGGACTTGATGAGCAAGGCCGAGATCGTACGCGGGGTCAACGGGCTGGGCGCGCGGTGGGCCGAGCACGCGCTCGCGGACGGGCGGCAGACGGTGCTCATGCCGGCTGGCGTGTGGCCGCTGCTCGGACTGGTGGCGCCCGCGGGGAGTCCGGCCGTGCGGCGGGAGTTGGAGGACGTGCTCGGGCTGCCGGCCGACGCCGCCTCCGAGCGGGCGCGTCAACTGCTCGGCCTGCTGGGGGACATGCCGGGCACCTCGGCCGCGCTCGGGCTGTGGACGGCCCAGGGGGTGCGGCCCCGGCCCGAATGGCTGGCGGGCCTCCCGGCGGACGTGATCGGCCGCCTGACCGGCGACCCCGAGCTGGACCGCAAGACGCTCGACGCCTGGGCGTCCCGCTGCACGGACGGGCTGATCGACGCCATGCCCGTCCAGGTCGACGAGAACACCCGGTTCGTGCTGGCCAGTGCCCTGACCGTCAAGACCGAGTGGATCCGCCGCTTCAGTCCCGGCGGCTACGTGGACGGCGACACCTGGGGCCGCGACGTGGAGTACCTGTCGCGGTCCACCTCCCTGCTCGACCGCGCAGCCGTCGCCGACACCCCGGCGGGCCCGGTCACCGAGGTGCGGGTGCTCGGCAAGCACGACATCGACGTCCACCTGCTCCTCGGCGAGCCGGACGCCCCGGCGGGCGCCGTCCTCGCGGCAGGCTTCGGCATCCTGGCGCACCGCCACCCCCGGGTCACCGCCGACCGCCTGCCGACCGGCACTCCGGGCCCCGGGCTCACCATCGGCTGGCAGCGCAGCTACCTGCGCGAGCCGGTCCTGGCCGTCTGCGTCCCGCAGTTCACCGTCGAGGCCGACCACGACCTGCTGGAACACCGGGGCCTCTTCGGCCTCACCACCGCGAGCCGCCCGTCCGCGACGGAGAACCACCTCCCGGGTCTCTCCGGGGACGACGAGCCCCTCGTCGTCGCCAGCGCCCGCCAGGCCGCCACCGCGAGCTTCGGCCCCCGCGGTTTCCGGGCGGCGGCCGTCACGGCCCTCGGCGTCGCCATCGGCGCCGCCGCATCGCTCCCGCCGTACAGCGTCCGCCACGTCCGGGCGGACTTCGGCCGTCCCTTCGGCTTCCTCGCCGTCCACCGCACCTCGGGCCTCGTCCTCGCGGCGGGCTGGGTGACGGACCCGGACGACTACAAGGACCCGTGGGCCGATTTCGGGGACGAGGACGACGAACTGCCCGAGTGACCCCTGGGGTCGGTGGGGCGGGCCTGGGAGACTGGGGGTGGTAGAGGATCATCCGCTGAGAGAGGTCGCCCCGCATGTTCGGTAGTGCTGCTGTCGAGAGTCCGTGGTTCCGGCGGTTCAGCCCGAGTGACTCGGCGCCCGCGCGGGTCGTGTTCTTCCCGCACGCCGGCGGGGCCGCGAGCTTCTTCGTCGACTACGCGACCGCGCTCGCGCCCCACGCCGACGTCCTCGCCGTGCAGTACCCGGGGCGGCAGAACCGGTTCGCCGAGCCGGGGATCGACTCGGTGGCGGAACTCGCGGAGTGCGTGTACCGGGAGCTGCGGGCCTGGGCGGACCGGCCGCTGACGTTCTTCGGGCACAGCCTGGGGTCGGCGGTGTGCTTCGAGGTCGCCCGCCGGTTCGCACGGGACGGGGTGGCCGGGCCCGAGCACCTGTTCGTGTCGGCGGGCCGGGCGCCGTCCGAGCCGCGCGACACCGAGATGCACCTGATGTCGGACGACGGGCTGCTCGCCGAGATCGGCCGGCTCGGCGGCACCGACGAGCGCCTCCTCGCCGATCCGGAGCTGCGCCCCCTGATCCTCCCGGCGCTGCGGGCCGACTACACCGCGATCGAGAGGTACCGCTGCGCGCCGGACGCCACCGTGCCGCAGCCGATCACCGCGCTGGTCGGCGACACCGACGACCGGGCGACGATCGCGCAGGTGCGGCCGTGGGCCGGGCACACCACCGGCGGCTTCTACCTGCGGGTCTTCCCCGGCGGGCACTTCTACCTGACCGAGCAGGCCCCGGCGGTGCTCGACCTGCTCGTCGCGCACCTGACCGGCCGGTCCGGTTCGGGGTGGTGACGGCGCCCGACTGTTCGACTACCGTGCGCATCTGACGTTCGGTCAGTCGAGTCGCCCGGGAGGCGTGCCATGCGTCGGATCGCCGTCGTCGGAGCGGGCCAGGCCGGTCTGCAGCTCGCGCTCGGGCTGGTCGCGGCCGGCTACGAGGTGACGCTGGTCGCCGAGCGCACGCCCGAACAGCTGGTCGGCGGGCGGGTGCTGTCCACGCAGGCGATGTTCGGCCCGGCGCTGCGGATCGAGGCCGCCGCCGGGCTGGACCTGTGGGCCGCCGAGGCGCCCGCCGTCGACACGCTCACGATGACGCTCGCGGTGCCGCCGGGCGTGCGGGCGCTGGAGATCACCGCGACGCTGGACGAGCCCGCGCAGTCCGTCGACCAGCGGCTCAAGCTGGCGCGCTGGCTGGAGCTGCTGGCCGGGCGCGGCGGCCGGGTCGAGTACCGCACGCTGGACCGGGACGGGCTGCGCGCGCTCGCCGAGCGGCACGAGCTGACGGTGGTCGCAGCCGGGCGCGGCGGCCTGGCCGGGATCTTCGAACGCGACGCCGCCCGCTCGCCGTTCGACCGGCCGCAGCGCTCGCTGTCGTGCCTCTACGCGCACGGCGTCGGCGCGCCCGACCCGGCCGTCGAGCCGCGGGCCCGGATGTACGCGCTGCCCGGCCTCGCGGACCTCTACCTCCAGCCGGCCCTGACGCTCTCCGGGCCGTGCGCGATCCTGCTGTGGGAGGCGGTGCCCGGCGGGCCGCTGGACGCGTTCACCGACGCGCCCGCGCCGGACGTCCAACTGGCCAGGATCCGCGCCCTGTTGGTGGAGCACCTGCCCTGGGAGGCGGAGCTCTGGCGGCATGCCGAGCCGACGGACGCGGGGGCGGGCCTGTTCGGGGCGGTCACACCGACGGTCCGGCGGCCGGTGGCGGCGCTGGGCGGTGCGCGGGACGTGCACGTGCTCGGCATCGGCGATGCCGTCGTGGTCAACGACCCGATGACCGGCCAGGGCGCCAACAGCGCGGCCCGCGCGGCCGACGCGTACCTGCGGGCGATCGTCGAGCACGGCGACGCCGCGTTCACGCCGGCCTGGATGGCGGCGACCGCCGAGGACTTCTGGCGGCAACACGCCCGGCACACCGTGGAGTTCACCGCCACCATGCTGACCGCGCCGGAGCACGTGCAGGGCGTGTTCGCGGCCGCCGCGCGGCACGAGGCCGT
>NZ_JBFBDY010000242.1:0-9459 GCF_040683475.1 Kitasatospora sp. NPDC093558
CCCGGTGGAGGCCCGCGCCGCCCTCGCGGGCTGGGTGGGGGTGGGCGGGCTGTTCCTGGGCGACCTCCGCAAGGCCACCACGCGGCTGGCGGCGGCCGTCGCGGGCCTCGGCCCCGGCCGGGCCCGGGCGAAGGCGCTGCTCATGGTCCGGCTGGCCGAGACCCACCGCCGGCTCGGCGACCAGCGGGAGGCCGCGCGCACCGCCGCCGCGGCCCGTGCGCTCGCCTCCGGCATGCAGTCCGAGCGGGTCGCGCGGGCGCTGCGCGACTTCGACGCGGCCGGGCGCGCGGTATCCCCGGGAGCGCGCTGACCCGCTTGCGGTACCCTGAGCCCATGCGAACCGTGCGCCTGCTCCTTAGCCGGCCGCGCTGACCAGGACCGGCTGCGCCCTCGGGCGGTGCCGGAGTCGGCGTGGCGTCCCCTCCTGCGAGGGGCTTTTTTGTTTTCCGCCCCGTTTCCGGTCCGGTCCGGGGCTTTCCGGTACCAGGCCCGCGTCCGGGGTTCACGTGCCCGGTCCCCGCGTCCGGTCCACGAACACGGCCCCTGTGCACGGTTCACGTGCGCGGTGGTTCACGTGCGCGGTTCGCCAACTGACATCGATGGAGCTTGAAGGACCATGAGCGAGACGACCCCTGCGTCCGGCGCGGCCGAGCCCGCGACCGAGCCGTTCCGGTACAGCGCCGCGCTGGCGGCGGAGATCGAGTCCCGCTGGCAGGACATCTGGGAGAAGGAAGGCACCTTCAACGCTCCCAACCCGGCCGGCGACCTGGCCGACCCGGCCGCGGGCGACGTCACCGCGAAGCCGCACAGCTTCATCATGGACATGTTCCCGTACCCCTCGGGCGCGGGCCTGCACGTCGGCCACCCGCTGGGCTACATCGCCACCGACGTCTACGCCCGCTACCAGCGGATGACCGGCCACAACGTCCTGCACACGCTGGGCTACGACGCCTTCGGCCTGCCCGCCGAGCAGTACGCGGTGCAGACCGGCACCCACCCCCGGGTCTCCACCGAGGCCAACATCGCCAACATGCGCCAGCAGCTGCGCCGGCTGGGCCTGGGCCACGACCCGCGCCGCTCGATCTCCACGATCGACCCGGAGTACTACCGCTGGACCCAGTGGATCTTCCTGCAGATCTTCAACTCCTGGTACGACGAGGCCGCCGGCAAGGCCCGTCCGATCGCCGAGCTGATCGCCGACTTCGAGACCGGCTCGCGCGCCGTGCCGGGCGGGCGCGCCTGGTCCGAGCTGTCGGCCGCCGAGCGCGACGAGGTCCTGGGCGAGTACCGCCTGGCCTACGCCAAGGAGGTGCCGGTCAACTGGTGCCCCGGCCTGGGCACCGTGCTGGCCAACGAGGAGGTCACCGCGGACGGCCGCTCCGAGCGCGGCAACTTCCCGGTGTTCAAGTCCAACCTGCGCCAGTGGATGATGCGGATCACCGCCTACTCCGACCGGCTGATCGCCGACCTGGACCTGCTGGACTGGCCCGAGGCCATCAAGCTGCAGCAGCGCAACTGGATCGGGCGCTCCGAGGGCGCCCGCGCCGAATTCGCGGTCGGTGACGACAAGATCACCGTCTTCACCACCCGCCCCGACACCCTGTTCGGCGCCACCTACATGGTGCTGGCCCCCGAGCACGCCCTGGTCGACTCCATCGTGCCGGCCGAGTGGCCCGCCGGCGTCCCGGCCGAGTGGACCGGCGGCGCCGCCACCCCCGCCGAGGCCGTCGCCGCCTACCGCGCCGCGGCCGCCGCCAAGTCGGACGTCGAGCGGCAGGTCGAGGCCAAGGTCAAGACCGGCGTCTTCACCGGCGCGTACGCGGTGAACCCGGTCAGCGGCGCGCCCGTCCCGGTCTTCATCGCCGACTACGTGCTGATGGGCTACGGCACCGGCGCCATCATGGCCGTCCCCGCCCACGACCACCGTGACTTCGCGTTCGCCCGCGCCTTCGCGCTGCCGATGCGCTGCGTCGTCGAGCCCACCGACGGGCGTGGCGAGGACCCGTCCACCTGGGACGACGCCTTCGACACGTACGACTCCGTCATCGTCAACTCCGCGCACGGTGAGCTGTCCCTGGACGGGCTGAGCGTCGTCGACGCCAAGGCCGCCGCCACCGCCTGGCTGACCGAGCACGGCATCGGCGAGGGCACCGTCAACTACCGCCTGCGCGACTGGCTGTTCAGCCGCCAGCGCTACTGGGGCGAGCCCTTCCCGATCGTCTACGACGAGGACGGCGTGATGCACGCGCTGCCCGAGTCGATGCTGCCGGTCGAGGTCCCCGAGGTCGACGACTACTCGCCGCACACCTACGACGCGTACGACTCCACCTCCTCGCCCAAGACCCCGCTGTCCCGCAACGAGGACTGGGTCAACGTCGAGCTGGACCTGGGCGACGGGCCGAAGCGCTACCGCCGCGAGACCAACACCATGCCCAACTGGGCCGGTTCGTGCTGGTACGAGCTGCGCTACGTCGACCCGACCAACGGCGCGGCCGTCGTCGACCCGGCCAACGAGCGCTACTGGCTGGGCGCGACGGCGAACAAGCCCGCCGGCGGCGCCGACCTGTACGTCGGCGGCGCCGAACACGCCGTGCTGCACCTGCTGTACGCGCGCTTCTGGCACAAGGTGCTGCACGACCTGGGCCACGTCTCGTCCGTCGAGCCGTTCCACAAGCTGTTCAACCAGGGCATGATCACCGCCGACGTCTACCGCGACGAGCGCGGCTTCCCGGTGCCCGCCGCCGAGGTCGAGGAGCGCGACGGCAAGTACTTCTGGCAGGGCGAGCCGGTCAAGCGCGAGGCCGGCAAGATGGGCAAGTCCCTGAAGAACGCCGTCGCCCCCGACGACATCGCCGACGAGTACGGCGCCGACACGCTGCGCCTGTACGAGATGTCCATGGGCCCGCTGGACGTCTCCCGCCCGTGGGACACCCGTGCCGTCGTCGGCTCGTACCGCTTCCTGCAGAGGCTGTGGCGCAACGTCGTCTCGGAGTCGACCGGCGAACTGGTCGTCACCGACGAGCAGCCCGACGAGGCCACGCTGCGCGTGCTGCACAAGGCGATCGACGGCATCCGCGGCGACATGGCCGGGCTGCGCTTCAACACGGCCGTGGCCAAGGCGATCGAGCTGAACAACCACCTGGTCAAGCGCGGCTCCACGCCGCGGTCCGTGGCCGAGCAGCTGGTGCTGCTGGTCGCGCCGCTGGCCCCGCACGTCGCGGAGGAGCTGTGGCGCCGGCTGGGCCACGGCGACTCGCTGGCGCACGCCGACTACCCGGTCGCCGACCCGGCGTACGTCGTCGACGAGGCCGTGACCTGCGTCGTGCAGATCAAGGGCAAGGTCAAGGCCCGGCTGGAGGTCGCGCCGACGATCTCCGACGCCGAGCTGGAGGCGCTGGCCCTGGCCGACCCGGCGGTCGTCGCGGCCATCGGGGACGCTGCGGTGCGCAAGGTGATCGCGCGGGCGCCGAAGCTGGTCAACATCGTCACGGGGTGACGGGCTCCTGTTGAGTCCGTGGTCGTGCGGGCGGGCGTCCTTCGGGGCGCCCGCCCGTTTTTCGTCGCCGCTCGCAGGACGCGGGCCTTCCGTCGGGTGCGCGGGGTGTCGGGGTGGCGGGGGTGTCGGGGTTGCAGGGCGCTCGGGCGCGGGCCCTCCGGGGGATCCCCGATCTGTCCCTGATCTCGGCTGCGTGGGCCCGTTCGGCCTGCCCCCGGGACCCGTCCGGCGGCTACCGTGGAACCCTCGGCGGGGCGGCCCGCGTTGGCCCTGGAGGGCCGAATCGGTGGGGGTCGGCCCGGCGGCGGTCGGCCCGGTGGCGGAAGGTGGCTCGTGATGGACGTGCTCGGCGTGATGCTCGGACTGGCCCTGCTCATCGGGATCGCGGTGGTCGTGCTGGCCGTCGTCGGCACCGTCAAGGCGGCCAAGGCCGTCGCCGCCAAGGTCGAGCGGCACGAGGCCAACGCCCGGCGCGCGGTGGAGAACGCCACGCTCAAGGCGAAGACGTTCACCAAGCCCGGCCCGCAGGGGCAGATCTCCGCCGTCCGGCTGGGCCTGCGCACCTCACTCGACGGCACCCGCCAGGTCCTGGAGTCCGGTCTCGCCCAGGACGGCCAGCTCGGCGAGGCGCTCGCCCTGCTGACCCGGCTGGACGCCCACGCCGCCGAGCTCGACGGCGAGCTGCGCGTGCTGGAGCGCGAGCCCGACACCGGCCGGATCGCGGCCAAGCTGCCGGAGCTGCGCGAGCGGGCCGAGCGGATCACGCACTCGGCGGAGACCATGCGCTGGGCGGCGCAGGACCGGATGCACCGCTTCGCGGAGGACGAGCTGAGCAGGCTCAGCCAGGAGTGCGAGAGCGAGGCGGGGGCGCTGCGGCACTGGGACGGTGTGGGGGCGTCTGGGGCTGCGGGAGCGTCTTCGGGTGCTGGTGCTGGTGCGGCCTCGGGGTCGGGTTCGGGTTCGGCGTCGGCTGGTGGGGCGGGGGCTGGTGCGGCGGGGGCCGGCGCGGCCGGGCGGGCGTCGGCGCCCCGGGCCGGGCTCACCGACGGGAAGGGGCGGCCGAGCGCCGAGGACCTGCTCGGGCTCGGCGACCCGCTGGCCAAGCTCGCGCAGCGGCTGCGGAAGCCGTCGGCGGGTCCCTCGGCGGGCTGATCCGGTTCTCTCGGCGGGCTGTTCCAGTCGTGCGGGGGCGCCCGTCGGGGCTGTTGTTCGGGTCTGTTGTTCGGTCTTCGTACGAGGCTGTTCGAGTGTCGCCGTGGTGCCGTGCGGGTGCCGGACGCTCGGCGCTGTCATCCCGGCCGAACGGGGAGTAACCTCCGCCTCATGCCCTCCGACCTCGCACTTGTCACGGATTCCACGGCCTATCTGCCGCAGGAGGCCCTCGACCGGCACGGGATCACGGTGGTTCCGCTGAGCGTCGCGGTCGGGGACGCGGTGCTCGCCGAGGGCGTCGAGGTCTCGCCGAAGGACGTCGCCGAGGCGCTGCGCGGCAAGCAGCGGGTGACGACCTCCCGGCCGAACCCCGAGTCCTTCGCCGCGGCCTACCGCGCGGCGGCCGAGGCCGGTGCCAGGGGCATCGTCTCGGTGCACATCTCGGGCGAGCTGTCCGGCACCGTGGAGGCCGCCCGGCTGGCGGCGGCCGAGGCGCCCGTGCCGGTGGAGGTGGTCGACAGCCGGCTCGTCGGCATGGCCCTCGGGTACGGGGTGCTGGCGGCGGCCGAGGCGATCGCGGCGGGGGAGGACCTGGCCGGTGCGGCCGGGGCGGCGACCCGGCGGGCGGGCGGGACCAGCGGGTTCTTCTACGTCGACACTCTGGAGCACCTGCGCCGCGGCGGCCGGATCGGCGCGGCGCGGGCGCTGCTCGGGTCGGCGCTGGCGGTCAAGCCGCTGCTGCACCTGGACGGCGGGCGGATCGAGCCGCTGGAGAAGGTGCGGACGGCTTCGCGGGCGATCGCGCGCCTGGAGGAGATCGCGGTGGAGCGGTCGGGGGAGGGACCGGTCGACATCACCGTGCACCACCTGGCCGCGGAGGACCGGGCCGAGCCGCTCGCGGAGCGGCTGCGGGGGCGGGTGCCGGGGCTGCGGGAGCTGTACGTCGGCGAGGTGGGGGCCGTGATCGGGGCGCACGTCGGGCCGGGGCTGCTGGCGGTGGTGGTCTCGCCGGTGCCGTAGGGGCGCGGGCGCGGGTGCGGGTCAATGCGGTGAGTGCGGTGTCACTCGTCTGAGTTAGCTTTTTTATCCACAACTCCCTGGTTATCCACAGGCTTTCGGTAATATCCGCGCGTTCGACCGCGGGCTCCTACCGTGCTCCGCATGACGAGCATGGGCCTGGGCGCGGCGAAGCGCCACGAGATCAACGAGACCGTCCGGCTGCGGATGGCGGCGGTGTTGCCGGCGGCGGGTGCGTTGCCGGTGACGTCGGCTCCGCCGGGGTCGGCGATGCCTGTCTCCGGGGCGGCGGGGGCCGGAGAGGCGGCGGGCGCGGGGCCGCCTCCGGGGTCTGCGTCGCAGGCTGCGTCGGGATCTGCGTCGGGGTCTGCGTCGGCGTCTGCTTCGAGTGTCGGTGGGGCGAGTGCGCCTCCGGGCGGGCTCGATCCGGTGGAGCCGCTGGAGGCCGCGCACCGGGCGCCGTTCCGGTTCGGGCCGGCGGTGGTGCTGGACCGGCGGGCGGTGGTGGGGCTGGTCGTCCTGCTGCTGTTCGCGGTCGGGTACGCCGTGCAGCACTTCTGGCTGGCCCGGCCGCAGGCGGTCGCGGTGCCGGCGTTGGCGGCGGGGCCCGGGCCGTCCGCCACGTCGCCGCCGCTGCTCCCGTCCGGGGCGGCGGCGGAGGCGGGTGCGGAGGGCGGTCCGTCCGGGCTTCCTCCTCCTGTCGTCGAGCCCGTCGTGGTGGTGGACGTCGGCGGCCGGGTCCACACGCCTGGGCTGCACACCCTGCCCAGCGGCTCGCGCGTGGCCGACGCGCTACGGGTGGCGGGTGGTCCGCTGCCGGAGACGGACACCCGAAGCCTCAACCTGGCGCGGGTGTTGACGGACGGCGAGCAGATCCGCGTCGGCGAGCCCGCGCCTCCGTCCGGCACGGTCGCCGGCACGACCGCCGGGCCAGGTCCGGGGCCGCCGCCGGCCGTCCCGCCCAGGCAGCCCGTCAGCCTCAACCGGGCCACTGTCGAACAGCTCGACACCCTCCCCGGTGTCGGCCCGACCCTCGCCCAGCGCATCCTCGCGTTCCGCACGTCCCACGGCTCGTTCCGCACACTCGACCAGCTCCGACAGGTCAGCGGGATCGGCGCGCGGACGTACGCGGAGATCCGTCCGCTGCTCACCCTCTGACGTTCCGTCCAACGACCCCTACCTCGCCCCGACCACCGTCCCGTCCTGCCGAAGGGAGGCACCGCCGTGTCCGCCACCGACCAGACCTCGTCCCTTCACACCGCCCGTACCGACTTCCGGCTGCTGCTCCCGGCGGTCTCCGCCTGGGTGGTCGCGGCGGCGCTCCTGGGGCGCGCGCCGGGGCATGACGCCGTGTTCTTCTGGCTGGCGGGCGCGGCTGCGACCGCGGGTGCCGTGATGCTCGCCCGGCCGGGTGCGCGGCACCGGCACGGAGCGGCGACGACCCTGGCCGCGATCCTGCTCACCGGCGCGGCGGCGGCCTCCGCGACGCTCCTGCACACCGCGGACCTGCACCGCGGGCCGCTGCCGGGCCTCGCCCGGGCAGCCGAGCACGGGCCACCGCGTTCGGCGGGCGAGCCGGCGCGGGTCGTGGAGGTCGAGCTGACCGTCGTCGGCGATCCCAAGTCCCATGCGTTCCGGGGTGGTACGACCGGTGGGCAGTCCGTGCTGACGCTGGACGCCACGGTGGACCGCGTCACCCTCTCCGAAGGGCGGGCCGTCCGGACCCGCACGCCGGTCACGGTGATGGTGCGCGGCCAGGAAGCAGGTCCGTGGCAAGGGCTGCTCCCGTCCGCCCGGCTCGCCGTGGAGGCCGAGGTCAGGCCTGCGGGAGAGGGGTACGACACGGAGGCCGCGGCGCTGCTGGTCGCCCGCGGCGAGCCCCGGACGCTCGCCCCGCCGAGCCTGCCGCAGCGGATCGCCGGGCGGCTGCGCGAAGGCCTGCGAACGGCCAGCGACGGCCTCCCGCCGGACGCGCGGGGGCTACTGCCGGGGCTCGTCGTCGGGGACACCTCGCGGCTCTCCGACGACCTCCTGGACGCGTTCCGCGCCACCGACCTGGTGCACCTGGTGGCGGTGAGCGGGGCCAACCTGGCGATCGTCCTCGGCGTCCTGCTGGGCGCCCCGGGCCAGGCGGGCACGCCCGAACGGCGCGGCCTGGCCGCACTGCTGGGCCTCTCGCTGCGCACCAGCGCCCTGCTCGGGACGGCGCTGACGCTGGCCTTCGTCACGATCTGCCGGCCGGAGCCCAGCGTGCTGCGGGCGGCGGGGACGGGCCTGATCGGGATGCTCGCCCTGGCCACCGGCCGCCCCCGGCACGCAGTCCCCGCGCTCGCGGGGGCGGTGCTGGTCCTGGTGCTGCTGGATCCGTACCTGGCGCGGTCGTACGGGTTCCTGCTGTCGGTGCTCGCCACCGCGGGGCTGCTCGTCCTCGGACCGCACTGGGCCGAGGCGCTGCGGTCCCGGCGCTGGCCGCACCACCTGGCGGGCGCCCTCGCGGCGACGGCGGGGGCCCAGGCGCTGTGCACACCGGTGACGGTGGTGCTGTCCGGGCACGTCAGCCTGGTCGCGATCCCGTGCAACCTGCTGGCCGAGCTGGCGGTGGCCCCGGCGACGCTGCTCGGCTTCGGGGTGCTCGTGCTGGAACCCTTCGCTCCGGCGCCGGCCCGGCTGCTCGCGGAGCCGGCCGGGGTGCCGGCGAGCTGGCTGGCCCTGGTGGCGCGGCGTGGCGCCGAGCTGCCCGGCGGGCAACTGTCCTGGCCGGGAGGGTGGTTCGGGGTCGTGACGGTCGGGCTCGCCACTCTGGCGGTCTGTTGGGTGGCGCCGCTGCTGCTGCCCCGGCGCGCCGGGTCCGGCGCGAGCCCGCGGCGGCGGTGGGTGCGGGCTCTGGTGGCCGGAGTGCTGTTGGTGGTCCTGATGGCGGTACTGCTGCGCCCGCCGGTGCTCAGCCGGATCGCGACAGGCTGGCCACCGCCGGGGTGGCGGATGGTGATGTGCGACATCGGCCAGGGAGACATGCTGGTGCTACCGACGGATGAGCCGGGCAGTGCGGTGGTGGTCGACGCCGGGCCGGATCCGAACGCGGCCGACCGGTGCCTGCGGGATCTCGGGGTGACGGTGGTGCCGCTGCTCCTGGTGACGCACTTCCATGCCGATCATGTCGAGGGCGTGCCCGGGGTGCTGCGGGGGCGCAGTATCGGCGCGATCGAGGGCACCACGTTGGACGATCCCCCGGGTGAGGCGGCCCGGGTGATGGGCTGGGCGGCTGGTGCGGGCGTGCCGCTGATCCGCGCCAGACGCGGCGAACGTCGGTCGGCGGGTGAGGAGTTGGCGTGGGACGTGGTCTGGCCTGGCGCGGGCACGGACGTTGAGGCGCCGGGTGCCAATAATGCGAGCGTTGCGATGGTGGTGACGGTGGCCGGTGGAGTGCGGATGGCGTTGCTGGGTGACCTCGAACCGCCTGCTCAGGCGGCGTTGTTGGGGCGGTTGGGGCGTGTGGACGTGTTGAAGGTGGCGCACCACGGGTCTGCCCATCAGGACTGGGGCCTGGTCGATGCGTTGCGGCCGAGACTGGCGTTGATCTCGTGCGGCGAGGGCAACTCGTACGGGCACCCGTCCCCGCGGACGGTGGACCGGTTGCGCGGGCTCGGTGCGACGGTGCTGCGCACCGATCGGTCCGGGGACATCGCCGTGACGGGCGATTCCCCGGCCACCCTCGGCGTGGCCGTGCACCCGCAGAGCGCGCACGGCGCGCACGGCGCGCACAAGGCGGCCCCGCATGCCACGCCCGAGCCGGC
>NZ_JBFBDY010000243.1:0-8981 GCF_040683475.1 Kitasatospora sp. NPDC093558
GTGCACGCGCCCGGCATCGGGGAACTGCGGATGGCGTGCGCGACGGCGATGCCGACCGGCGCCCATGCCGCCGAGGTCATCGACGCCCTCTCCCGGGGCCGGAAGCCCGAGCCGTTCCGTTTCCGCTACCTCGCACAGAGCATCAGCCTGGGCCGCGACGACGCCGTGATCCAGCCGGTCCGCCCGGACGACTCGCCGCACCGTCCCGTGATCACCGGCCGCGCCGCCGCCCGGATCAACGAATGGATCAACCGCTACACCATCGGCTCCCTGCGCGCCGAACGCCGTCGCCCCGGCACCTACCAATGGGCCCGACCGCTGCGCACCACCGTTCCGCGTACGGCTGCCGTCGCCGCACCGTCGCGCGCGTGAGGCTCCCACCCGAGGCCCGCATGTCGCACCCCGGCCGGCCCCTTCTCGTCACCCGGGTAACGAAACCCCAGTTCACGCAGACGGGGCGGGCCGGCTTCGAGGCACGGCTCCACCGAGGGGCATCGGTTCGTACGGGGTCGCCGTCACACGAGCAGCGCCTCAAGCTCCGGAAGTCGGCCGAACAGGACGGGAAGGCCGTGCACGCCGTTGCGCGCGGACTCCTGCGACAGCGCGAGCTCAGGTCCGGTGCTCGCCTCGACACCGGCGAGGCACCGGAGGATGTTCCACCTCGTGTGCCCCAGCCAGCCGCCGATCAGGAACACGAACCAGCTCGGACCCGCCGGCGGCAGCGCTCCGCCGCCCGCGACATAGCCGTCGAGGACCGAGCGGAAGACGTCCGGCCTGATGTCGTCGAAGCCAGGTCCCTTCGCGAGGCTCAGCGCGGTCGAGCCGAGCTCACTGGACAGGTCGAGCATCCCCGAGAGCTCCCAGTCGAGCACCACCGGCCGGCCCTCCCGCGCCAGCAGGTTCCACGGCTGGATGTCCCTGTGGGTCAGCACGACGGGGCCCGGCCGCTCGCAGGTGTCGACGAAGTGGGCGATCGCGAGGAACGTCTCGACGTGAGAGGCGAGTTCGTCGGCCCACGGCTGTCCGGTCGCCACCGCCCGCGCGGCGAGCTCGGGCCAGTCCCGTGCCATCGGGTCCTCGACCGGCGCCTGGGTCCACGCGACGTCGAGCGCGTGGATGCGCGCGAGGATCTCACCGATCTCGAACGCGTACGCCGCCGACACCGGCGCCTCGGGCACCTTTTCTCCCTCGACCCACCGGTGAACGAGCGTGCCATCGCCGGCCGCGATCGGCTCCGGCATCGGGATGCCGGCGGCGAAGGCCGCCCGCTCGAACCCGAACACGTCCTCGACGCGATACGTCGAGCGGCGGTCGACGAGATTCAACTCCTTCACCGCGAACGACCCTTGGTCGGTGTCGAGCCGGTACGTCCGGTTGGCGAACCCACCGTGGACACGGATCATCGGCCCGAGCGGCACGCCAAGCTGCGAAAGTTTCACCCGCGCATGCTAGGGCCGGCAGTCCATCGATGCACCGGACTTTTCCCGTGATGCATGCTCACGATCTCCGGGCACACCGGTGACGGCCCGCGTCCGCCGCGCATCCCGTGGACGAGTGAGCCCACGCCTTGCCGACCACCGCGCCTCGAATCAGCGGAGCGCCAAATCCCGGACCACATCCACCAGTTCCCCGCGCCGGGCGAACGCTGCACGCTGCCTGGCCGCTCCGCCGCCCGAGGCCTGCAGACGGCTCCAGAGGCCCCGCACCCGGGCCCGATCGCCGGTCGCGGCCAGCACCGGATCGAGTTTGTCCAGCAGGCGCTCGACCAGCTCGCGGGCCGGGCGCAACCGCCCGTCCACCGGGTCGACCCCACGCCCGGCCAGCCCGTCCCGGGCGGCCCTCCAGTGCGCTGCGCGCAACAGCGGTTCGGCCATTGTCAGAGCGGGAACGCCGCGCTCCTCCTCGGCGATCAACACCGCCGTCAGCGCCCGCAGCAGTGCGGTCAGCAGCAGCACCGTCTCCGGCTCGTCGCAGACGTCGGCCACCCGGACCTCCAGGGTCGGCCAGTACTCGTTCGGCCGGCAGTGCCAGTAGACCATCCGCCGGTCCAACAGCTCGCCGGTGGCGACGAGTTGATCCACCAGCCGGTCGTACTCGGCGGCGTCAGCGAAGTACGGCAGCGGGCCCACACCCGGCATCTGGGCCCACCGCATGGTCCGCCAGCTGGCATAGCCGGTGTCCTTGCCCAGGTGGAACGGCGAGTTGGCGGCCATCGCCTGGAGGACGGGCAGCCACGGACGCAACCGCCAGCCCAGCCGCACCGCCCGGCCGCGGTCGGGCACCCCCAGGTGGATGTGGCAGCCGCAGGTGCCCGCACCGCCCGCACCCGTCAACAGCGGCCCCAGCTCGGCGGCGATCCGCTGGTAGCGCTCCCCCTCGGTCAGTTCGGGACCGTGCGGCGCCGGGACGGGCGCCGTCCCCGAGGGCACCGCCAGGCAGTCGACTTCCGCCGCCGCCTCCGCCACGGCCGTGCGCAGCTCGGCCAGTTCGCGGCCCAGTGCGTCCAGATCGTCGGTCGGGCGGGTACGGGTCTCGACCATGTCGGCGAACAGCTCCGCCCCGATCCGGTCGCCCAGCATCTCCCTCGCACGTTTCAGGACCACTGGCGACGCGGCGCTGGGAACACCGGTACGGCGGTCCACCAGCAGGAATTCCTCCTCCACGCCGACCGTGGGCAGGGATGCGGCGAGCACGCGATCAGCAGAGTCTGTCACTCGCGCGAATCTAGGGGCCGGGCCCGGCCCGTCCCGTGCGGCACGGCGTCCCGTCGACCGATCGGATTCACCGGTTGCCCCGCCTGGCGCCCTTCGGGTGCGCCCGGATCGCTCCCCCGGCGGTCCGGTCGACGGCGGCATGGCTATCGTGTCGGGTGCAGGCTGGACACCTTGAACCGGACGGGAAATGAACGACTACTGGACTGGCGAGGCTCCCTGGGTGCACCACTTGGAAGAGGGCGCCCGATGCTCTTCGTTCCTCCTGCCGCCTTTGGGGACCAGCTACGTGGCATGGCTGGACGGTGCCGAGATGTGCGACGAGCAAGGGCTCTTCGAACAGATGAGTGTCCGTCTTCGGTTTCCGGTCTACTTCGGCTGGAACTGGAATGCCCTCTCGGACTGCCTACGCGACATGAAGTGGGCGCCCGCTGACCACTACCTGATCGTTATCGAGCGGTCAGCACACATGCTGCAGGAGTACCCCGAGGATCGCGAGACTCTGCTCAGGATTCTCAATACTGCAGGTCGATGCTGGGGGCACGGGATCGGTCAGCCCGGCACGTCGTTCAATGCCCTGTTGCTGTAGGTGCCGTGGGACCAGCGGCGACGTTATGGCTGCGGCCTCGGCATGGTGGGGACTGATCCGGAGACGAACAGCGGTTCCGACGCGACGATGGTCGGGTGGTCGGACCGGGTGATCGTCACCACGGCCTGGTAGTCGAAGCTGCGCGGGTTGGTCACTTGTGCCCAGGTGACTCCGGGGCACAGGACGTCGATCGTCGCCTTGCCGTTCTCCGCCGCTGCGGAGGTGCGGCCGACGACCGTGCCGTTCGTCGTCGTCAGGTACGCGGTGACGGGATCTCCGCTGTGGGCGCCACGGTAGTCGACCTGGACGGAGTCCTTGCCCACGGGTACGCGGTAGACGGCCAGCCTGTTCGGGTCGGTCTGTCCGGCGACGTGTTGTCCGCAAGTGTCCGCCGCGGCAAGCGTCTTGTGGCCGCAGGCGGCGAGCAGCGGCACGAGCGAGATGGCGAGCAGAGCGGCTCTGCGCTTCAAGGGATGCCTCCTCATGGTCAGGGCCACTGCCGCGGTTGGACGTGCGGGTGCAGGTCCAGGTTCCACATGGTGGTCTCCGCGGCTCCCACGCATGAGCAGGGTGGCGTTTCACCGCGATTTCATCGCCTCTTCCTACCATCGCGCCAGTCGTGCTCGCGGTGGGCGTGGGCGGGACGACGCTTCAAGGGAGGACGCGTTGCGCTGGTTCAAGCGAAGCAGGAACGAGGACAGGGACTCCTCGTCGCGACGTGCTCCCGCCGCACGGCCGGCAGCGGCGGCCGGGAAACGCGCCCCCGGCAGGGCTCCGGGCGCGGTCGAGAGGGTGTACGTCCTTCACGCCGGCGCCAAGCCCGCGAGCGGCGAGATCGAACAGATCGTGGACCGGTTGGAGCGCGACACCGGCTTCGATCTGGGCGGGACGCGGCTCTCCGTCCTGGGCGGGGTCCAGGAGCCCAGCGTGGAGCTGGCTCAGGCCATCGTCGCCCGGCGCGAGCACGAAGGCGACGTGCCACCCGGATCATTGGAGCGGATGATCACCAAGAGCTACCTGGTCGACGGAGCACGACGCGTGGTGATCCTCATACCGAAGGCCGAGCGCAACCCCTGAGTACGCGCGGCGGAAAATGGGTTGTAGGGATGATGATCAAGCTGGTAGCTTCTCGGTCGACCGTGATACCGCGCGAGGAGGTGAGACCCATGACCGTTGTACCGACGTGGGTGCTCCCCCTTTCCGTCACGGCCGGCGACTGACGCAGACGTCGCCGGGAGCGCCTCCTCAACAAGGCACTCTCGAAGGGCATCTGCCATGAACACTTTCCTCTTCACCACCGAGTCCACCGCCGGCGGCATCGTCGAGCGCGACTTCACCGTCAACGGCGTCCCGGGTGTCCTCTGGTCCCCCGAGTCCGGCGCGGACCGTGCGCCGCTGGTCCTCCAGGCCCACGGGGGCGGCAACCACAAGAAGCACCCCGCGATGTCCGGCCGGGCCCGGTACCTGGTGCACGGCTGCGGCTACCACGTGGCGGTCCTCGACGCCCCCGGTCACGGCGACCGGCCGCGCACCGAGCACGACGAACGGGAGGTCGCCGCCCTGTTCGCGGCCCGGGCGGCCGGCGAGCCGGAGGGCCCGATCGTGGTCCGCTACAACGACCACCTGGCCGAGCTCGCCGTGCCCGAGTACCGCGCGCTGCTGGACGCCCTCCAGCAGCTCCCGGAGATCGGAACCGGTGGTCCGGTCGGCTTCTGGGGCATCAACATGGGCACCGCGATCGGCATCCCGTTCGTGGCCGCCGAACCCCGGATCACGGCCGCGGTGTTCGGCCAGCACTGGCCCGACACGCTGGCCGCCCACGCACGGCGGATCACCGTCCCGATCGAGTTCGACCTGCAGTGGGACGACGAGCACATATCCCGCGAGGAGGGCCTCGCGCTGTTCGACGCCTTCGGCTCGGCGGAGAAGTCCCTGCACGTGAACTCGGGCAAGCACAAGGAGCTGCCCCGCTTCGAGGCCGACAGCGCGGTCCGCTTCTTCGCCCGCCACCTCGGCGGAGCGGTCGGCGCGTCGGCCTGACGTGCACGGTCGCGGCTGCCCGGCTCACCGGCCGGGCGCCGAGGCGGGCGGGACGGTGGACCGGCCCACCGGCCGGGCGCCGCGGAGGGCGGGGCGGTGGACAGCCCGAGGTAGGCCCGTGTTATGGAGCCCGGCCGGGTGACGAGCGTCACTTGCGCCGGGTGTCCGGACCTACGGAACAGGTCCTGGGCCCGCGAGACACGGGCACCGGGCCCAGCGGCACGGCCGGAAGGCCTGTCCGCTTCGGGACCTTCGTCGGGAATCCGGCCGACCTTCGGCCCGGTGGCGGCCCCCGCTCACCGGGGCAACCGTGGACGGTCGCCCTCGGGCGGCGGCGCCGTCCACCCCCGGGCGGCGTCTGTCCTGTCGTCTACCCGGCGCACGACGCGCGCACCGCGCCGCCGTACGCTCCGGAGGATCCCCGAGACCATGTCCCGGACCATCGACAACGCCCCGTATACCGCCTTCCACCGCAGGCTCGCCCTCGCCTGTTCCGGTGGGCCGCTGCTCGACGGCTACATCCTGAGCATCGTCGGCGTCGCCCTCATCGGGATGCGCCCCGACCTCGGCCTCTCCACCGCGGAGGTCAGCCTGATCGGCGCCGCCGCCCTGGTGGGCATGTTCGTCGGCGGCGCCCTGTTCGGCGTGCTGACCGACAGGATCGGCCGAGAGGTGATGTACACCGCCGACCTGCTGGTCATGGTCGCCTGCTCGGTGCTCTCCTTCTGGGTCGACGCGGTGTGGGCGATCACCGTGCTGCGCTTCGTGCTCGGCATGGCCGTGGCCGCCGACTACCCCATCGCCACCTCCCTGCTCGCCGAGTGGCTGCCCGCCAAGCACCGCGGGCGGCTGCTCGGCCAGCAGATCGTGGCCTGGTACGCCGGCTCGGTGCTCGCCTACGTGGTGGGCTACCTGTTCCTGGAGCTGGCCGGTCCCGGCAGCTGGCGGTGGATGCTGGCGAGCTCGACGGTGCTGTGCGTGGTCTTCCTGGTGATCCGCCGCGGCTCCCCCGAGTCGCCGCGCTGGCTGGCCGCCAACGGGCGCGTCGGCGACGCCGTCCGCGTGGTCGAGAAGCACCTGGGCGTCCGGGTGGACGGCCGGGAACTGATGCCCGAGGCGGTCGGCGCCGCGCGGCGCGGACTGCGGCTGCTGATGACCCCGCCCTACCGCCGCCGTACCCTGTTCTGCGGCCTGTTCTTCCTCTGCCAGGTGGGCCCGCTGTTCGCGATGCTCACCTTCGGCCCGCAGATCCTCTCCTCCTTCGGCATGCCGGGCGGCACCGTGATGGAGACCCTGGGCACCGGGCTGATCAGCCTCGTGTTCCTCCTCGGCTGCTACCCCGCCCTGCGGCTGATCGACGCCTTGGGCCGACGGCCCGTCATCATCTGGTCGTTCGCCCTCATGACCGTCCCGCTGGCGCCGCTCGGCGTGTGGCCCACCGCGCCGGCCGCCGTCGCGCTGACCGCGCTGTGTGCGTACGCCTTCCTGTGCGGCGGGCCCAACGTGCTCGACTGGACCTACCCCAACGAGCTCTTCCCGACCGAGATCCGGGCCACCGCCGTGGGCGTGGCCACCTCGGTGAGCCGGATCGGCGCCGCCGTCGGCACCTACCTGCTGCCGCTGTCGCTGACCGGGCTCGGCACCGGCCCGACCATGCTGATCGCGGCCGGGACGACGGCGCTCGGGCTGCTGGTGTGCGTGCTGTGGGCCGAGGAGACGCGCGGCACGGCGCTGGGCGCCACGCCCACTCCGGCGGGCACGGCGGGCACGGCGGACACGGCGGCCGTTCCGGCGCAGCGGGTGCCGGAGGCGGTGCGGTGAGGACGGCGGGTGCTGTGAGGGCGCCGGTGCGGTGACGATGCCGGTGCGGTGACGGCGAACGCGTTGGCGGCGCTGCCCGGGTGGACCGGGCGGCGCCGCCTCGGCGTCGGTGCTTCTGCGTCAGTGCTTCTGCGCGGCAGGCGGGTTGAGGACCGCGCCCAGGAGGCGGTTGGCCAGCGGGCTCGGGGCGGCGAAGTCGGAGCTGAGGTTGGAGACGGAGTAGACGGCGCGGACGGACAGGTCGCGGGTGGCGAACATGCCGTTGGCGTAGCCGTCGTCGTGGCCGGTCTTGCCCCAGAGCACGGTGCCGTTCGGCAGCGGGGTGGACATCAGGCCGGCGCCGAAGCAGGCCACCTTGTTGCAGGAGGTGCCGCCGACGAACGGGAGGAGCTTGCCCTCGCCGTCCTTGGGCAGGGCGAACAGCTCGTCCTGCTGCGCGGCGGGCAGCAGACGGCCCTGGAGCAACGCGGTGAGGAAGTGGTCCAGGTCGGCCGTGGTGGAGATCATGTTGGACGGCGTGCCGCCCTGCTCGCTGACGTCCGCCACCTCGCCCTGGCCGTCGGTCATGTAGCCGTGGAGGTAGGGGCGGGGCATCTCGGGGTTGTCCTCGGGCACCGACGTCTGGTCGAGGTGCAGCGGCTCCAGGATCCGGCTGGTGATCTCGTCCCTGAAGGAGTTGCCGGTGATCTGCTCGATCAGCTTGCCCCCGATGCGGAAGGCGAGGGAGTTGTACTCCTGCTTGGTGCCGGGGTCGAAGTGCTTGCCGGGCCACGGGCGGTCGGCGGGGCGCAGGGTGTCCTGGATGACCTGGTCGAAGGTCCGGTAGGAGTAGCGGTCGGCGATGACGTCGTCGACGCTGTCGGCGGGCTTGCCCTCGTCGACGTCCGGCAGGCCGCTGGTGTAGTTGATCAGCTCGCGGACGGTGATCGGGTCGAACTTCTCGGGGAGCAGACCGGGCATGTAGTGCTGGACGGTCTGGTCGAGGTCGAGCCGGCCCTCGGCGGCGAGCTGGAGGATGACGACGGACTGGAACACCTTGGAGATGCTGCCGGCGTGGAAGTGCGCGTTCTCCGGGATCTTGCGGCCGGTCTCGGCATCGACGGTGGAGCCCTTCCACAGCTGACCCGGCTCGCCGACCCGGACGACCGCACCGGCGGCGCCGTCACCGGGCTGGGCCTGGATGGCCGCCTCCAGCGCGGCGGGGTTCAGCGGCGGGAACGCCGTCGTGGTGCCCGGACCCCCGTCGGCGAAGGCCTGGGCCCCCGACGCGACGGTGACGCCGGTCAGGACGGAACAGGCCAGACCGAGGGCGGCGGCACGGCGGGCGAGGGGCTTCATGCGGATCTCCATGGGGTGCTTCGGGTTGAGCTTCGGGTTGGGCTTGGGGTTGGGCTTGGGGTTGGGCTTGGGGTTGAGCTTCGGGTTGGGCTTCGGCCTCTTGGCGACAAGATCGATCTTGCTCCGCCCACGCCCGCACGGGTATCGGGAACAACCCTGAACGACCCCCGACCCACCCCACCGCTGCCTCGGGGTGACCACCCTTCAGGGGCGGCACCACTGTTCGGCGGTCACCGAACTCTCCCGCGCCTAGCGTGGCCTCATGACGATCTCCGAACCGTCCGTCCACGGCGTCCGCTCGTACACCGACGCCTGCGCGGTGCTCGAACAGCCGCTGCTGGTGCCCGAACCCGCCCCCGACGCGGCGGACTCCCCCGGCGGCTCCCTGGCCTGGCTGCGCGCCAACGTCGCCCGGTTCACCGGGGACGCCCAGGTCCACGCCCGGCGGCGCGCCCACGCGGAGGCCGGGCTGGCCACGCTCG
>NZ_JBFBDY010000243.1:8991-9451 GCF_040683475.1 Kitasatospora sp. NPDC093558
GTGGGCGGCAGCCGGTTTGGCGCCGGGTGGGGACGATCGGCGTTCCGTCGTACGCGTCCTGGCGGAGGCGCTCGGGCTGCCGGGACCGGACGCGGTGGCCGAGGCGGTCGTGGCCGTCTCGGCGGGGTACTTCGGCAGCGCGCTGACGCCCGTCGAGGCGAAGGCCGCCGACGAGGCCGTCGCTTCACTCCTCGCCCGCGTTGCGGACGGGGAGGACGTGGAGGCTGCGGCCCAAGTCATCGGGCTGTTGGTGCAGGCGTGCGACGCGACGGCGCGCCTGGTCGAGCACGCCCGCCGGGCGGCTCCGGACGGGCTGCCGGCGAGGAACGCGGTGGCCGTCCTCGGCGAGGTGCTTCGGCACGACCCGCCGGTGCCGGCGCTGCGCCGCCGGGCGGTCGCGGACGTCCGCGCCGGAGATCTCGAACTCCGCGCCGGCGAAGCCGTGTTGATCGACGTGACG
>NZ_JBFBDY010000244.1:0-9412 GCF_040683475.1 Kitasatospora sp. NPDC093558
ACCGGACGGGCTCCGGCACACCGAGCGGGATGTCCGGGACGGCCCGCAGGCACTCCCCGTTCGGGGCGGGCAGCACCGGCTGCCAGTCGTGGACGGCGAGCGCGCCGATCAGCGCGCGGACCATCACCGGGTCGAACTGGCTGCCCGAGCACCGCTCCAGCTCCGCGACAGCCTCGGCGACGGGGCGCCCGCGCCGGTAGGAGCGGGTGGAGGTCATCGAGTCGAAGGCGTCGGCGACGGAGATGATCCGGGCGAACTCGGGGATCTGCTCGCCGGCCAGCCCGCTGGGGTAGCCGCGCCCGTCCATCCGCTCGTGGTGGTGCAGGATCCCGGCGTGCGCCTCGCCGAGGAACGCGATGCCGCGCACCAGCTCGTACCCGTACACCGGGTGGACCTCGACGGCCCGGCGCTCGGCGTCGGTGAGGGGACCGTTTCTGCGGAGCAGCTCGGTGGCCACGCCGAGCTTGCCGACGTCGTGCAGGATCGCGGCGAAGCGCAGGGTGCGCAGCCGTTCGGCCTCCATGCCGAGCTGACCGGCGATCAGCACCGCCGCCCGGCCGACCCGTTCGCTGTGCCCGCGGGTGTAGGCGTCCTTGATCTCGACGGCCTGCACGAGCGCCTGGACGGTCGCCTGGTGGGCGTCGCGCTCGCGGTGCCCCTGGGCGAACACCCACGCCGAGATCGACAGCGGCAGCAGCGCGAGCAGCGCCGCGAACGCGCCGTACGGGCCCTGCCACAGGACGGCGACCATGAGCCCGCCGGCGGCGTGCACCAGCACCGGCAGCCCGCACACCGTGCAGGCCCCGCGCAGCAGGACGTCGGCCCTGCTGCCCTCGCTGAGCATCAGCATGACGCCCACCAGGGCGCCATTGACCAGGCAGAACGCGGTGAGGGCGGCGAGGGCGGGCAGCAGTGCGGCGGGGAAGCGGGAGCCGAGGAGCAGCTGCGGGCCGCGCAGCAGGTGGAAGGCGACCGCGGCGGCGAAGGCGCTCAGCGCGAGCTGGGAGCCGTTCCACAGCTGCCGCTGCCGGTAGTGCCGCCCGCCCGGGCCGCCGAGCAGCGCCGCCGGCACGGCGACGAGCGCGGCGGCGGCCGGCGGGAGCATGAGCACGCCGGCGAACAGCACCGGGAAGAACGCGTTCGCCCCTGGCCGCACGGGCGCCCGGTCGGCCGGCACCGGGCGGCGCAGCAGCCGGCGCACCAGCCGCTGGCAGGGGGTGGGCAGGCCCTGGGCGAGCGACTCCCAGCAGCCGTGGAGGAAGCCGAGCAGCCCGACCTTGGGCCAGTCGACGGGGGAGCCGAGCCAGCGCGGCACCCCGGGCAGGGACGCGGCGGACAGCAGCGGGAGCAGGCAGCAGAGCGCCGCCACCGGAACGGCCACGAGGTACCGCGTCGCGCCCTCCGGCAGGGCCGCGCCTCTACTGTCGCTAGCGATCTCGACCTCCCCGCCGTCCTGGCCCGCTGTCCGCGCTCAGCGCGCCGGGCGGACCGGCGGTGAGTGTCCGTCAGGAGGATAGGCCGCTCGTCGGGCGCGGGGACGCATGATCGCGCAATGCCGCAGCTGGCACACCGCCAACTCACTCGAACGAGTGAGGGGCGCACGTAAGCAGCACGGGAGCGGCCCCGGGAGCACACCCACCCGGGGCCGCTGAACTCCGTGTCCGGACCGTCCGGACCGCCCTCGCCGGCGGTCCCGCCCGGTTACTCCGCCTGGGCGCCCGCCTCGACCGGCGCACCGGGGCGCACGCTCGGCTGCGGCGCGTCGCCGCCCACCTCGGGGACCGGCCGCGCGGCCTCGGCGTGGATCTCGACCGCGGTCTCGACGGCCACCACGACCTGCTCGCCGGAGCGCTGCCCGGCGCGGATCGAGTCGATCCTGGCCAGGACCTTGCTGCGCAGGTCGGTCGGGGTGTCGTCGCAGCCGCAGGAACGCTTGATCAGCGCCTTGATCGCCTGCTCCAGGCCGTACTGCCGCAGGCACGGCGAGCACTCCTCGAAGTGCACGCGCAGCTTGGCGCAGTCACCCTCGGCCATTTCGTTGTCGAGGAATTCGTAGAGGTGGTCGAGGACCTCGCCACACTCGGTGTCGTGCGGATCGCCGCAGCTCATGAGCCCGAGCCCTTCGCTTCCTGCCCTGCCCCGCTGCCGGCCGGGACGAGCCCGCGCTCACGGGCGTAATCCTCCAGCATGCCGCGCAGCTGACGGCGGCCGCGGTGCAGCCGGGACATCACCGTACCGATGGGAGTACCCATGATGTCCGCGATCTCCTTGTACGCAAAGCCTTCGACGTCCGCGAGATACACGGCGATCCGGAACTCCTCGGGGATGGCCTGGAGGGCGTCCTTCACGTCGCTGTCGGGCAGGTGGTCGAGCGCCTGGGTCTCGGCCGAGCGCAGCCCCGTCGACATGTGCGACTCGGCGCGCGCCAGCTGCCAGTCCTCGATCTCCTCGGCCGCGGTGCGCTGGGGCTCCCGCTGCTTCTTGCGGTACGAGTTGATGAAGGTGTTGGTGAGGATGCGGTACAGCCAGGCCTTGAGGTTCGTGCCCTCGCGGAACTGGTGGAACGACGCGTACGCCTTGGCGAACGCCTCCTGGAGCAGGTCCTCCGCGTCGGCCGGGTTGCGCGTCATGCGCAGGGCGGCCGAGTACATCGGGTCGAGGTAGCCCAGGGCGTCGCGCTCGAAGCGCTCCCGCCGGGCCTCCTCGGACTCCTCGGCCGACACCCGGAAGGTGTCCTCACCGATCGCCTCGGCCAGCTCCTCACCGGTGAGCGCCTCGCCCTCGGGCCGGCCCTCATCCGGGCCACGGCCGGGTTCGGCCTCGTGCTCGGTCCCGACGACCGGACCCACCTCCTCGGCATGGCGCGCACGGCCCACGGCGGGCCGCCCCGAAAGGGAGGATATCGGGCTGACGGGCTTCTCGCCCGCGACAATCCAGTCGGACCAGGCGGGAGCGAACGCCGTGGCGGCCTCGCGCTCCTCCGGCCGCTCCGGGCACGCGATCGAACCCATCTGCCCTGCCTCTCACCGGTAATCTGCTGACGAGGGTGTCAACCACAGGGCCCCCGCCCGCATTCCCGCCCCCGCAAGGCTTTCACCCGCACGGGTGAGCGAGCGAAGCCCCCGGGGAAAACCGCAGCTCACCGCCGGTGCGGCGGTCACAGCAGCCCGAGCACCCAGTCCCCGACCGCCCCGCAGATCAGCTCCAGCACCTCGCCCTGCCCCACCGGCGCCCGCTTCGGCACCTCGAAGCCGTGGCTGCCGTACGGCACCTCCACCACGACGTGCCCCCTCGGCAGCTCCGGGAACTCCGCCGGCCCGCCGAACGGATCCGCCGCGCTCTGCACCACCAGCGTCGGAAGCCCCGACTCCAGCAGCTCCTCCGCCCGGCTCTTCTCCGGCTTGCCCGGCGGGTGCAGCGGGAACGCCAGCGCCACCACCCCCGCCGCCCCGCTCGCCGCGCCCGTGCGGCACGCCACCCGCGCCCCGGCGCTGCGCCCGCCGACCACCAGCGGCAGCCCCTGCCCGGCCAGCCGCCGCGCCACCGGCGTCCAGCCGAGGTCCAGCGTCCGCGGCGCCGGGCCGAGCTTCTTGCCGGCCACCCGCCACGGCTGCTCCACCAGCGCCACGGTGATCCCGCGCGGCGGCAGCGCCGCGGCCAGCGCCACGAGGTCCCGCGCCTCGATCCCGCCGCCCGCGCCGTGCCCGAGCGCCAGCAGCGCCTTGGGCGCGGCCGCCCGGTGGTAGGTGATCCTGGCCTCGCCCGCCTCGGTGGCGACGAGTTCGGAGTCGGTCATCTCGGCTACTCCCCACACGTTTTCAGAACAGCTCAGAACAGCTCGGGACAGCTCAGAACAGCGTGGTCTCGTACTCGACCTCGGTCCACGGTTCCTTGAGCTCCGGTCCGTTGTTGCGGATGCTGCCGACCGCCGGCGACACCGGGGTGGCCCGCAGCGCGCCGGGCGGCGGGGGTATCAGCAGCCGGCGCAACGCGTCCGGGTCGCTCAGCCCCGGGTCGAGCCACTCGTCGAAGGAGGACGGGTCGAGGAACAGCGGCATCCGCTCGTGGATCGGCGCGAGCAGCTCCTCGGCGTCCGTCGTCACGATCGTGAACGTCACCAGCCAGGCCTCCGGGTGCCCGGCCGGCACCGCCCGGTCGCGCCAGAACTCGTACAGCCCGGCCAGCGCCAGCGGGGCGCCGTCCACCCGGGAGACGAAGAACGGCTTCTTGCGCGGCTTGCCGCGCTCGCCCGGCACCGTCTGCCACTCGTAGTAGCCGTCCACCGGCAGGATGCACCGCCGGGAGGCGAACGCCTGCCGGTACGAGGGCTTCTCGTGCACGGTGTCCGACCTGGCGTTGATCATCTTCACGGCCGTCTCGGCGGAGTTCGACCACTGCGGCACCAGGCCCCAGCGCAGCACCCGCAGCTGGCGCACCGCGCCCGGCCGCTCCTTCGACATCCGCTCCAGCACCACGAACGCGCTGTTCGTCGGCGCCACGTTCCAGTTCGGCGCGAGGGTCTCCTCGGGATCCCACTGCTCGACCCCAAAGAAGTCGACGAGGTCCTCGGGCTTGCTGCTGGAGGCGAAGCGACCGCACATGCCGGCCACTTTGCCATGACGCCCCCTCTCACCACTTCGCCCCTCCCCGGCCGCGGGCCCACCAGCCGCAACCACCGCCTCCCCCCGCCCCGTCCCCCCATGGGAGGCTGCTCCGAACGGCCCAGCGCACCGAACGGAGGCGACACCACGCCATGACCGCCGACCCGACGACCCAACACGACCTCGCCGACCTGTGGGACCGGGTCACCGGCACCCAGCCCGCACCGCCCGGCTGGCTGGTCCTCGCCACCGGCGCCGTCGCCCTGCTCGCCGTCCTCGCCCGCCCGCTGTGGCACGTCACCCGCAACGCCGTGACCATCGCCCACGAGGGCGGCCACGGCCTCGCCGCGCTCGCCACCGGCCGCAAGCTCGCCGGCATCCGGCTGCACTCCGACACCTCGGGCCTGACCCTCTCCTACGGCCGCCCCACCGGCCCAGGCATGGTCCTCACCGCCGCCGCCGGCTACACCGCCCCCGCCCTGCTCGGCCTCGGCTGCGCCGCCCTGCTCGCCGGCGACCGCATCACGCTGCTGCTGTGGCTCGCGATCGCGCTGCTGCTCGCCCTGCTGATCCGCATCCGCAACGCCTACGGCCTGTTCACCGTGCTCGTCGCCGGCGGCGCCTTCTTCCTCGTCTCCTGGTTCGGCAGCGCCCAGGTCCAGGCCGGCTTCGCCTACCTCGGCTGCTGGTTCCTGCTGTTCGGCGCCGTCCGCCCGGTCCTGGAGCTCCAGCACCAGCGCCGCACCGGCTGGGCCCGCGACTCCGACGCCGACCAGCTCGCCCGCCTCACCCACATCCCCGGCCTCGCCTGGGTCACCGTCTTCCTGCTGATCGCCCTCGCCTCGCTCGCCCTCGGCGCGAGCTGGCTGCTCCAGCCGCTGGGCTAACCCAAACGCCCTCCCCCGGGGCACCACGGCCGTCCGCCATCCGGCCGCAGCAGGGGCCGTTCCGGCACGGCCCCTAAACTGGCCCCCATGACCGAGACCCTGTGGCCCGCCCCCGTCGCGACCACCCCCGTTGACGCCACCGTCACCATCCCCGGCTCCAAGTCGGTCACCAACCGGGCCCTGGTGCTGGCGGCACTCGCGGACGAGCCCGGCTGGGTGCGCCGCCCGCTGCGCAGCCGCGACTCCCAGCTCATGGCCGACGGCCTCCGTGCCCTCGGCGTCGGCATCGAGGAGAAGGTCAACAACGACTCCGGCGGCACCGGCGGAGGTGAGGCCTGGCGCGTCATCCCCGCCCCCGCCCTGCTCGGCCCGGCGTCCATCGACGTCGGCAACGCCGGCACCGTCATGCGCTTCCTGCCCCCGCTCGCCGTCCTCGCCGACGGCCCCGTCCACTTCGACGGCGACCCGCGCAGCTACGAGCGCCCCCAGCACGGCGTGATCAACGCCCTGCGCGCCCTCGGCGCCCGCATCGACGACGAGGGCCGCGGCGCCTTCCCGCTCACCGTGCACGGCACCGGCGGCCTCGACGGCGGCCCGGTCGAGCTCGACGCCTCCTCGTCCTCCCAGTTCGTCTCCGCCCTGCTGCTGTCCGGCGCCCGCTACCGGCACGGCGTCGAGGTCCGGCACGTCGGCGGCCCCGTCCCGTCGCTGCCGCACATCCGGATGACCGTCGAGATGCTGCGCAAGGCCGGCGTCCAGGTCGACGCCCCCGAGGACGGCGGCGAGAAGGACGTCTGGCGGGTCACCCCCGGCGCCCTGATCGGCCGCGACCTGGTCGTCGAGCCCGACCTGTCCAACGCCGCGCCGTTCTTCGCCGCCGCGCTCGTCACCGGCGGCCGGGTCACCGTCCGCGACTGGCCCCGGCACACCTCCCAGCCCGGCGACCAGCTGCGCGAGATCTACAGCCGGATGGGCGGCGCCTGCGAGTTCACCGACGAGGGCCTGCAGTTCACCGGCACCGGCCGCATCCACGGCATCGAGGCCGACCTGCACGACGTCGGCGAGCTCACCCCGGTGATCGCCGCCGTCGCCGCGCTCGCCGACTCCGAGTCCCACCTCTACGGCATCGCCCACCTGCGCCTGCACGAGACCGACCGGCTCGCCGCGCTCGCCAAGGAGATCAACGACCTCGGCGGCGACGTCACCGAGACCGAGGACGGCCTGCGCATCCGCCCCCGCCCGCTGCACGGCGGCGTCTTCCACACCTACGAGGACCACCGCCTGGCCACCGCCGCGGCCGTCATCGGCCTGGCCGTGCCCGGCGTGCAGGTCGAGAACGTGGCCACCACCGCCAAGACCCTGCCCGACTTCCCGAAGATGTGGGCGGACCTGCTCGGCGAAGCGGCGGCGGACGCCTGAGCGGAGACTGAAGCCATGCGCCGCTACGGCAAGGACGCCGACGAGGACGACATCCGCAACCGCCCCGCCCGCCGGGGCTCCCGGCCGCGGACCCGGATCCGGCCCAAGCACGAGGACGCCGCCGAGGCGATGGTGCTGACCGTCGACCGCGGCCGGCTCACCTGCCTGGTCGACCCGGGGACCAAGCAGGAGCGCCAGGTCGTCGCGATGAAGGCCCGCGAACTGGGCCGCAAGGGCGTCGTCGTCGGCGACGTCGTCAACGTCGTCGGAGACCTCTCCGGCGACGCCGACACCCTCGCCCGGATCGTCCGGGTCGAGGACCGCAGCTCCGTGCTGCGGCGCACCGCGGACGACGACGACCCCTACGAGCGGATCGTCGTCGCCAACGCCGAACAGCTCGCCATCGTCACCGCCCTGGCCGACCCGGAGCCCCGGCCCCGGCTGATCGACCGCTGCCTGGTCGCCGCCTACGACGCGGGCATGGAGCCCCTGCTCGTGCTCACCAAGGCCGACCTCGCGTCCGCGGAAACGCTCCTGGAGTCCTACGCCCCGCTCGGCATCAACTACGTCGTCACCCGCCGGGACGAACTGGAGACCGCCGGCGCCGAGGCCGTGCGCGAGCACCTGCGCGGCCGCTCCACGGTGTTCATCGGCCACTCCGGCGTCGGCAAGACCACCCTGGTCAACGCCCTCGTCCCGGACCGCCAGCGGCAGACCGGCCACGTCAACGCCGTCACCGGCCGCGGCCGGCACACCACCGTCTCCGCCCTCGCGCTGCGCCTGCCCCCGCCGCCGGGCGCCAAGGCCGGCTCCAAGAAGGCGCTGAACTCGGGCTGGGTGATCGACACCCCGGGCTTCCGCTCCTTCGGCCTGTCCCACATCGACCCGTCCCGGGTCATCCACGCGTTCCCCGACCTGGAGCCCGGCACCGCCGACTGCCCCCGCGCGTGCAGCCACGACGAGCCGGACTGCGCACTGGACGCGTGGGTCGCCGACGGCCACGCCGAGGCCGCCCGGCTGTACTCGCTGCGCCGCCTGCTGGCCAGCAAGGAGGCCCGCGAGGGCGACTGACCGCCCGGCCCCGCGCCTGCCCCGAGGCTCGTGGCCCGTTCGAGGTGTCGGACCGCGTCCGCCTGGCGATCATAGGAAAGTCGGGCCACAGCGCGGTCCGACCCGTCGATCGACAGGGAGGGCACGCGATGGCATGGGCCCTGGTGATCCTGGCCGGCCTGCTGGAGACCGGCTTCGCGATCAACCTCAAGCTCAGCGAGGGCTTCACCCGGCTCTGGCCCACCATCAGCTTCTGCGTGTTCGCCCTCGGCAGCTTCGGCCTGCTGACCCTCTCGCTCAAGAGCCTGCCGGTCGGCCCCGCCTACGCGGTGTGGACCGGCATCGGCGCGGCCGGCACCGCCATCTACGGGATGGCCTTCCTGGACGAGACCACCTCGGTGCTCAAGCTGGTCTCGATCTCCCTGGTGATCGCCGGGGTCATCGGCCTGCAGCTCAGCGGCACCACCCACTGAGCCGCCGAGCCGATCCCGCTCACTCCGTGAGCCCCGCTGTCCCGATCCGGACGGGATCGCTAGGGTTTCGGGCATGGCCGACTACCACGACGATCTCCGACTCGCCCATGTCCTCGCCGACTCGGCCGACTCGGTCACCCTGGACCGCTTCCGCGCGCTCGACCTCGCCGTCGAGACCAAGCCCGACCTCACCCCCGTCAGCGACGCCGACAAGGCCGCCGAGGAGCTGGTGCGCGGCGTCCTCCAGCGCGCCCGCCCGCGCGACGCCGTCCTCGGCGAGGAGTTCGGCCTCCAGGGCTCCGGCCCGCGCCGCTGGGTGATCGACCCGATCGACGGCACCAAGAACTACATCCGCGGCGTGCCGGTCTGGGCCACCCTGATCGCCCTGCTGGAGGACGGCCCGGACGGCGTCGCGCGCCCGGTGGTCGGCATCGTCTCCGCCCCCGCGCTGCAGCGCCGCTGGTGGGCCGCCGAGGGCCTGGGCGCCTACGCGGGCCGCAGCCTCGCCAAGGCCTCCCGCATCAACGTCTCCGGCGTCTCCCGCATCGAGGACGCCTCCCTCTCCTACTCCTCGCTGTCCGGCTGGGAGGAGCGCGGGCGCCTCGACCCGTTCCTGGACCTCACCCGCGCCTGCTGGCGCACCCGCGCCTACGGCGACTTCTGGTCCTACATGATGCTCGCCGAGGGCGCCGTGGACATCGCCGCCGAGCCCGAGCTGTCGCTGTGGGACATGGCCGCGCCCTGCATCGTCGTCCAGGAGGCCGGCGGCCGCTTCACCGGCCTGGACGGCATCGACGGCCCGGGCGGCGCCGACGCCGTCGCCACCAACGGCCTCCTGCACGAGGAGACGCTGCGCCGGCTGAGCGTCTGATCCGTCCCCGCAGATGGTTGCGGGCCCCTCGACCAGGGGGTGGAGGGGGGGGGGCCCGCTGGGCAGTGTCCTCCCGTTAGGGGGGCCGGCGGGCCGCGCCCAAATATTTGG
>NZ_JBFBDY010000245.1:0-9374 GCF_040683475.1 Kitasatospora sp. NPDC093558
CGCCGGTGCGCCCGGCCCGGCGGGACGCCCTGACGCTGCCGGGCGGCGGCCACGGCCTGGTCGGCCTGCGCGAGCGCGCCCAGCTGCTCGGCGGCACGCTGACCGCGGGCCCCACCCAGGAGGGCGGCTTCGAGGTCCGCGCCGAACTGCCCGCCTCCCGTACCTGAGCCGACATCGGCTCAGGTACGGGAGCCCGGCCGGGCGGACCGTACCGGAGAACGAGAAAGCCCCGCAGATCCTAAGATCTGCGGGGCTTCGCTGTGCGCGAGGGGGGAGTTGAACCCCCACGCCCTTTCGGGCACTGGAACCTGAATCCAGCGCGTCTGCCTATTCCGCCACCCGCGCATGGGTGCGTCTTCCGTGCCGACCGGCCCTCCGATCCACCAGCGCCTCGCGGCCCTCGCGGTCTTCGTTCCGGCCTCCCTCTCGGGCGGCCCTTCCGACGTGGAAAACAGTAGCACGACCAGGGGGAGTCCTCCGAATCCGTTCCGGCGGGACGCTTCCACCCCCGGTCCGCCACCCGAGCGCATCCGAACGGATGCACTCCGAACGCCCGAGCGAAGCGTGGAACCCCCTTCCGACGGGCACACCTGGCGTGCCGTACCCGATATGCGTCACCCTGTGTGTCCGAGCCCACCCCCGGCCACGACGCGGTCCGGGAACCGTACGGATGGGCCCGGCGTGGATACGATCAGTACGGAAGTACCGCAAGTAGGCACGACCGGCTCTCCGGGTCCCCCGGTCGGCAGGCAGGCGAACGAACCCTGGAAGGGGGTGCCCCATGGGAGTGCTGAAGAAGTTCGAGCAGCGGCTCGAGGGTCTCGTCAACGGCACCTTCGCCAAGGTGTTCAAGTCCGAGGTCCAGCCCGTGGAGATCGCCGGGGCGCTGCAGCGCGAGTGCGACAACAACGCGAGCATCTGGAACCGCGACCGCACCGTCGTGCCGAACGACTTCATCGTCGAGCTGAGCCCCCACGACTACGAGCGCCTGAGCCCCTACTCCGGGCAGCTCGGCAACGAGCTCTCCGGCATGGTCCGCGAGTACGCCGAGGCCCAGCGGTACAGCTTCATGGGCCCCCTCCAGGTGAACCTGGAGAAGGCCGACGACCTCGACACCGGCCTGTACCGGGTGCGCAGCCGCACCCTGGCGGCCGAGGAGCCCGCGCAGTACGCGCCGCCGCAGCCCGGCTACGACCGCCCGCCGGCCGCCCCGGCCCCCGGCGCGCCGTGGCAGCAGCCGGGCGCCGACCAGTACAGCGCGCCCCCGCCGCCGGCCGCGCCCCCCGCCATGCCCCCGGCCCCGCCGACCGCGGGCGGCAACGTGCGCGCCTTCCCCGGTTCGGGTCACGGCACCTCGGTCCGCCGCTGGATCGAGGTCAACGGCGCCCGCCACCAGATCTCCGGCAGCGCCTGCGTGCTCGGCCGCTCGACCGAGGCGGACGTCCGGATCGACGATCCCGGCGTCTCCCGCAAGCACGCCGAGATCCGCCCCGGCACCCCTTCGATGGTCCTCGACCTGGGCTCCACCAACGGCATCGTGGTGGACGGACAGCACACCCAGCGCGCTACGCTCCGCGACGGCTCGCGAATCGTCGTGGGCTCCACCACCATCGTCTACCGACAGGTCGAAGGGTAGTGTCCGATTTGTTCGCTCGCTTCGCTCACCCACACGCGGGGCGGCCATGTCCGAACTGACCCTGACGGTGATGCGGCTGGGCTTCCTGGCCGTGCTGTGGCTGTTCGTCATCGTCGCGATCCAGGTGATCCGCAGCGACCTCTTCGGGACCAAGGTGAACCCCCGCTCCTCGCGCCGCGGCGCAGCCGCGCCCGCGGCCGGAGCCGGTGCGGCCACCGCCCCCGCCGGGCGCCCCGCGCCGGGCGCCGGCGGCAACGCCGCGGCCCCGACCGCGGGCGGCGGCCGGCGCCGC
This sequence comes from Kitasatospora sp. NPDC093558, assembly GCF_040683475.1. NCBI lineage: Bacteria > Bacillati > Actinomycetota > Actinomycetes > Kitasatosporales > Streptomycetaceae > Kitasatospora > Kitasatospora sp. NPDC093558. The sequence goes on from NZ_JBFBDY010000245.1 coordinate 1,929, forward strand.
GGGGCCCCGACGCAGCTCGTCGTGGTCCAGGGCTCGCTGGCCGGCACCACCGTCGCGCTACAGGGCCAGACCATCACCCTGGGCCGGGCGCACGACTCCACCATCGTGCTGGACGACGACTACGCGTCCTCCCGGCATGCCAGGATCTATCCCGACCAGACTGGGCAGTGGACGGTCGAGGATCTAGGCTCCACCAACGGCACCTATCTGGACCGGCAGCGCCTGACCGCGCCGACCCCGCTCCAGCCGGGCATGCCGATCCGTATCGGCAGGACCGTCATCGAACTGCGGAAGTAGTAGCGCATGAGGGACAGCATCCCGTCCATGACCCAGAGGGGGGCACAGGTCGCATGACCCTGGTGCTGCGCTTCGCCGCCGGCTCCCACAAGGGACTGATCCGGGAGGGGAACGAGGACTCCGGCTACGCCGGGCCGCGGCTGCTGGCCGTGGCCGACGGCATGGGCGGCGCCGCGGCCGGCGAGGTCGCGTCCTCCGAGGTGCTCGGCTCCATCGTCCGTCTGGACGAGGACGTGCCGGGCGCCGACCTGCTGACCCTGCTCGGCGACGCCGTCCAGGGTGCCAACGACCGGCTGCGGCAGATGGTCGAGGAGGACCCCCAGCTGGAGGGCATGGGCTGCACGCTCACCGCCATGCTGTGGACGGGCCAGCGGATGGGCCTCGTGCACGTCGGCGACTCCCGCGCCTACCTGCTGCGCGACGGCTCGCTGGTGCAGATCACCCAGGACCACACCTGGGTGCAGCGGCTGGTCGACGAGGGCCGGATCACGCCCGAGGAGGCCGAGACCCACCCGCAGCGCTCGCTGCTGATGCGGGCCCTGGACGGCCGCGGCCAGGTCGAGCCCGACCTGTCGATCCGCGAGGTCCGGGCCGGCGACCGCTACCTGATCTGCTCCGACGGCCTCTCCGGCCCGGTCAGCCACCAGACGCTCGAAGCCACCCTCGGCAGCTACTACGCGCCCGAGCAGACCGTGCAGGAGCTGATCCAGCTCGCGCTGCGCGGCGGCGGCCCGGACAACATCACCTGCATCGTGGCGGACGTCATCGACGTCGGCGCCACGGACACCATGAGCGGCCAGTTCAACGACGTCCCGATGGTGGTCGGCGCGGTTGCCGACGCCCCGCCGTCCCCGACCGCCACCGACCGTTCCATCGCCGACACCCCGGCCGGCCGCGCCGCCGGCCTCGGCCGCTCCCCCCAGGGCGCCTTCGGCCCCGCCGAGGGCTACGGCTACGGCGCGCCGGGCGGCTTCGGTCCCGCCGAGGGCTACGAGGGCGAGTACGGCGGCTACGACGGCGCCGAGCCCTCGGTGTATGGCACCGAGGACTTCGACGAGGAGGCGCCGCCGAAGCGCAAGCGCAAGGGGCTCAAGGTCTCGCTCGCCGTCCTGGTCGCCCTCGGCGTGCTCGGCGGCGGCGGGTACTTCGGCTACCAGTGGACGCAGGGCCAGTACTACGTCGGTGCGGAGGGCGGGCACGTCGCCGTCTACCAGGGCATCAACCAGAGCCTGGCCGGCCTCAGCCTCTCCTCGGTGCACGCCGAGTACAAGGACATCGAGCTCAAGTACCTGCCGACGGACCAGCAGGCGCACGTCACCAAGACCATCTCGGTGAACAGCCTGGGCGACGCCGACGCGACCATCAAGGAGCTCGACGGCTGGGCCCAGCTCTGCAAGAAGGTCGGCACCGCGAAGACCGGTGCCACCGGGCAGCCGACGGGCACGCAGGCCACCCAGACCGTGTACGCCGACCCCGCCGGGTTCGTGGCGGCCCCCGCGCCGACCCCGAGCGAGCGGCCGAGCGAGAAGAACCACGCCCCCGTGGCCGCCGTTCCGACCACGACGCCCACCCCCTCGGCCACCCCGAGCGCCCCGGCCACCCCGGCGCCCACCGCCACCCCCGCGCCGACCCCCAGCCCGGCCGACGACGGCCTCAGCAGCGAGGACCGGCAGCGCGCCGAGTCCTGCCCGAAGCCGTGACGCCCGTGACCCGACATAGGCCCGCCCCCGGCGGGCCCGCCGGCCGTCAGGGAGCGGCCACCGCGTGAGCACCTACGACCTGAGCAGCGGCGCGAGCCGGCCCGGCCGCCGCCGGACGCCGGCCGACCGGCCCGCCACCCGGCGCCGGGGCAACACCACCATCAGCCCGCAGGAAGCGCCCAACCGGCGCAACACCGAGCTGGTGCTGCTGGTCTTCGCCGTCCTGCTGCCGGTCCTGGCCTACGCCAACGTGGGCCTCGCCATGGACTCCGAGCTGCCCGGCGGCATGCTCGGCTACGGCCTCGGGATGGGCTCGCTCGCCCTCGTCGCACACCTGCTGGTCCGCCGCTTCGCGCCGTACGCCGACCCGCTGATGCTGCCGATCGCCACCCTGCTCAACGGGCTCGGCGTGGTGATGATCTGGCGGCTCGACAAGGCCGGGAAGCTGCTCAGCGGCAACTTCAAGGCCGCCGAGAACCAGCTGATGTGGTCCGGCCTCGGCGTCGCACTGTTCATCGGCGTCATGGTGTTCCTCAAGGACCACCGCGTCCTCCAGCGCTACACCTACATCTCGATGGTCGCGGCCCTCGTCCTGCTCGCCGCGCCGGCGTTCTTCCCGGCCCGCGCGGAGGACTTCGGCGCCAAGATCTGGATCCGGATGGGCGGCTTCTCCATCCAGCCCGGCGAGTTCGCCAAGATCATCCTCACCGTCTTCTTCGCCGGCTACCTGATGGTCAAGCGGGACGCCCTGGCCCTGGCCAGCCGCCGCTTCATGGGCCTCTACCTGCCGCGCGGGCGCGACCTCGGCCCGATCGTCGTGATCTGGCTGCTCAGCCTGCTGATCCTGATCTTCGAGAACGACCTCGGCACGTCCTTCCTGTTCTTCGGCCTGTTCGTGGTGATGCTCTACGTCGCCACCGAGCGCACCAGCTGGATCCTGTTCGGCCTGCTGATGTCGGTCGGCGGCGCCACCGCGGTCGCCATGACCACCAGCCACGTGAAGACCCGGATCGACGCCTGGCTCGACCCGATGGCCGCCTTCGCCGCGCACCCGCCCAAGGGCTCCACCGAGCAGATCGGCCAGTCGCTGATGGCCCTCGGCTCCGGCGGGGTGACCGGCTCCGGCCTCGGCCAGGGACGGTCCTGGCTGATCAACTTCGCCGCCAAGAGCGACTTCATCCTGGGCTCCTTCGGCGAGGAGCTCGGCCTGACCGGCCTGATGGCGCTCTTCCTGCTCTACGCGCTGCTGGTGCAGCGCGGCCTGCGCACCGCGCTCGCCGCCCGCGACCCGTTCGGCAAGCTGTTCGCCGTCGGTCTCGCCTCGGCCATGGCGCTGCAGGTCTTCGTCGTCGCCGGCGGGGTCACCGGACTGATCCCGCTGACCGGAATGACCATGCCGTTCCTCGCCCAGGGCGGTTCGTCAGTGGTCGCCAACTGGGCGCTGATCGCGATCCTGCTGAAGATCAGCGACAGCGCCCGCCGACCCGGGGTCGAACCCGCCCCCGCCACCGAGGGCCAGGGAGGACCCGCCAGATGAACAAGCCGATCCGCCGGGTCTCGATCTTCTGCCTCGTGCTGATCCTGGCCCTGATGCTGCGCACCAACTGGGTGCAGGGCGTCCAGGCCGACGCCTGGGCGAGCAACGTCAACAACAAGCGCCAGCAGTTCGACCGCTACGCCCACCCGCGCGGCAACATCATCGTGGGCGGCCAGCCGGTCACGAAGTCCGACTTCGTCAACGGCCTGCGCTACAAGTACAAGCGCTCGTGGGTCGACGGCCCGATGTACGCCCCGGTCACCGGCTACTCCTCCCAGGTCTACGGCTCCAACGGGCTGGAGAACCTGGAGGACGGCATCCTCTCCGGCGCCGACGACCGGCTGTTCTTCCGCAACACCCTGGACATGCTGACCGGTGAGCAGAAGAAGGGCGGCGACGTCGTCACGACGATCAACGCCAAGGCCCAGAAGGCCGCCTGGGACGGACTCGGCAACAAGAAGGGCGCGGTCGTCGCGCTCGACCCGAAGACGGGCGCGATCCTCGCCCTGGTCTCCACCCCGTCCTACGACCCGGGCACCATCTCCGGCAGCGAGGACTCCGACTCCAAGGCCTGGACGGACCTCAACGCCGACCCGAACAAGCCGATGCTCAACCGGGCGCTGAAGGAGACCTATCCGCCCGGCTCGACCTTCAAGCTGGTCACCGCGACCGCCGGGTTCGAGAACGGCCTCTACCAGAACATCGACGACGCGACGAGCACGCCGGACCCGTACACCCTCCCGGGCACCGCCACCGTTCTGAAGAACGAGAGCCCGAACGAGAAGTGCGAGAACGCCACCATCAAGTCCGGCATGGACCAGTCCTGCAACACGGTCTTCGCCAAGATGGGCGCCGACCTCGGCAAGGACAAGATGCGGGCGCAGGCCGAGAAGTTCGGCTTCAACAGCACCGTCGACACCCCGGTCCGCTCCGAGAAGAGCATCTTCCCGAACAGCGCCAGCCTGGACGGCACCGCCCAGGACTCGATCGGCCAGCACGACACCCGCGCCACCCCGCTGCAGATGGCCATGGTCTCCGCCGCGATCGCCAACAACGGCAGCCTGATGACGCCCTACCTGGTCGACCAGGAGCGCTCCGCCTCGCTGACCACCATCTCCAAGCACACCGAGAAGCAGTTCTCCCAGGCCATGAGCCCGGCCACCGCGCAGAAGATGCAGGACCTGATGGTCTCGGTGGTCGAGAACGGCACCGGCACGAACGCCAAGATCCCCGGCATCCAGGTCGGCGGCAAGACCGGCACCGCGCAGCACGGCGAGGACAACGCCGGCCTGCCGTTCGCCTGGTTCACGTCCTGGGCCAAGACCTCGGACGGCCAGTCGGTCGCGGTCGCGGTCGTCGTCGAGGACGGCTCCAACAACCGCGACGGCATCAGCGGCGGCCGGCTCGCGGCCCCGGTCGCCAAGGCGGTGATGCAGGCCGTGCTCGGCAAGTGACCGGCAGGTGCCGCGGTGAGTGGAATGTCACGGTCGGCACCCCCGTTCGGATACCGGTCTGATATCGGCCCACGGGTGACTCCGGTCCGACGCGGTACGACCGGTAGCGTATCCGCCAGCAGCGGGTGTGCCCGTTGCCGCCCGCGAGGCGGCGCACGACCCGGCCGGAGAACCGGTCGCGGCCCGCGCGGCGTCACCCAGAGCGTGCGGGGACACCTACGTCACAACCTCACCGGCGGGTGAGGGAGAGGGTCGGAACTATGGAAGAGCCTCGTCGCCTCGGCGGCAGGTACGAGCTCGGCGGCGTCCTCGGACGCGGCGGCATGGCCGAGGTGTACCTCGGCCATGACACCCGGCTCGGCCGTTCCGTCGCAGTGAAGACGCTCCGGGCCGACATGGCCCGGGATCCGTCGTTCCAGGCCCGCTTCCGCCGCGAGGCGCAGTCGGCGGCGTCGCTGAACCACCCCGCGATCGTCGCCGTGTACGACACCGGCGAGGACTACATCGACGGCATCTCCATCCCGTACATCGTGATGGAGTACGTCGAGGGGTCCACCCTGCGCGAGCTGCTGCACTCCGGGCGCCGGCTGCTGCCGGAGCGCGCGCTGGAGATGACCATCGGCATCCTGCAGGCGCTGGAGTACTCGCACCGGGCGGGCATCGTCCACCGCGACATCAAGCCCGCCAACGTGATGCTGACCCGGCAGGGCAACGTCAAGGTCATGGACTTCGGCATCGCCCGCGCGATGGGCGACGCCGGGATGACCATGACGCAGACCTCGGCCGTCATCGGCACCGCCCAGTACCTCTCCCCCGAGCAGGCCAAGGGCGAGCAGGTCGACGCGCGGTCCGACCTCTACTCCACCGGTTGCCTGCTGTACGAGCTGCTGACCGTCCGCCCGCCGTTCGTCGGCGACTCCCCGGTGGCCGTGGCCTACCAGCACGTCCGGGAGGAGCCGCAGCCGCCGTCCGTCTTCGACCCCGAGGTGCGCCCCGAGATCGACGCGATCGTGCTGAAGGCGCTCGCCAAGGAGCGGGACTACCGCTACCAGAGCGCCGACGAGATGCGCGACGACATCGAGCGCTTCCTCGACGGCCTCCCGGTCGCCGCCGCCCAGCAGGCCGCCGCCTACGGCATGGGCGCCGGGTACGGCTACGACCAGAACGGCTACCCGCAGCACGACCCGTACGGCCAGACCAACGTGCTCCCGCAGCAGCCCGGCGGTCCGACCACCGTCCTGCCGCAGGTCGGCCAGCCCGGCTACGGCCAGCAGGGCGGCTACCCGGAGGACGGCTACGGCCAGACCTACGCCGGCGCCCCGGGCGGCGACGACGGCTACGGCTCCGAGGGCGGCCGGCGCGGCGCGGACCGGCCCAAGAAGAGCAACACCTCCTGGATCGTGCTGGCGGTCGCCGCCGTGCTGGTCCTGGTCGGCACGTTCTTCGTGGCCCAGGCGATGTTCAACGGCGGTGGCGGCGCCAAGGAGCCCGCGAAGCTCGCCGCGCCCAACCTGGTCGGCAAGAGCCTGGCCGACGCCAAGACGGCGGCCACGCAGGCCGGTCCCAAGCTCGTGGTGACCGAGGGCGACAAGATCGCCTGCCCGGACGCCAACGTGAAGAAGGACCAGGTCTGCACCCAGACCCCGGTGGCCGGCACCCAGGTCGCGGAGAACAGCACGATCACCGTGCAGGTCTCCTCCGGCCCGGCCAAGGCGAACGTCCCGCAGGTGACCGGCAAGACCAAGGACCAGGCGACGCAGGCCCTCAACGCGGCCGGCTTCAGCAACGTCACCACCGAGTACAAGGACGACGACAACGCCCCGCAGGACACCGTCACCGCCCAGGACCCGGCCGCCAACAGCCCGGCCGACCCGAGCGCCCCGATCAAGCTGACGATCTCGCAGGGCAAGACCAAGATCGCCGTCCCGTCCGTGGTCGGCATGCAGAAGGACGCCGCGGCGGCCCAGCTGCAGGGCGCGGGCTTCCAGGTCGACATGTCGAAGACGGTGCCGGCCACCGACCCGACCAAGGTCGACACCGTCGCGGCGCAGACGCCCGCGGCCAACACCAAGGCCCCGGCCAACACGAAGATCCAGCTGACCATCTTCAAGGCGCCGGACAAGGCCACCGTCCCGCCGCTGCAGAACGTCAAGCTGTCGGACGCCATCGACAAGCTGCAGAAGCTCGGCCTCGGCTACACCGTGACGGGCCCGTCCGACCCGAACGCCGTGGTCATCATGACCAACCCGGCGGCCGGCACCCAGGTCGACCCGAACACCCAGGTCAACCTGGTCACGAAGCCGGCCGATCCGCCCAAAGGGGGCGACCCCTTCCCCACACCCTCCAACCCCAAAGGGAACAACTAAGCCCCCCTTCTTCCCCTTCTTCTGACGGTTCCGGAAGGTTCCGGGACCAGCAGGGTCGGTAGCGCCCGAGGGCCCGTCGCAGCGCGTGCGAC
>NZ_JBFBDY010000246.1:0-9350 GCF_040683475.1 Kitasatospora sp. NPDC093558
GTCGAGCTCGGCGCCGTCGGCGAGTGCGCCGGTGCGGCGGTAGACGTCCATGGCCGAGTACACGGTGTTGAAGGCCTGCGCGTCGGCGCGGGAGCGGATGTCCCGCGCGGTCCACACGTGCACCAGCACGCCGACGGCCGCCGCGACCAGGCAGGCGGTGAGGGCGGCCAGTGCGGCGATCTTCCACCGCAGGGAGGTGCGGCGGCGACGTCTCGGCGATCGCACCGGGCTCAGCGCCTGAGCTTGTAGCCGAAGCCGCGGACGGTCTCGATCCGGTCCCGCCCGAGCTTGCGGCGCAGCCGCTGCACGCACAGGTCGACGACCCGGCTGTCGCCGTCCCAGCCGTAGTCCCAGACGTCGCGCAGCAGGGTGTGCCGCTCCAGGACGACGCCCGGGCGCGCGGCGAACTCCAGGAGCACCTTGAGCTCCGTCGGCGTCAGGGCGACGGGCTTCCCGGCGAGGGACACCTCCATCCCGGCGGTGTCGATGACGAGGTCCCCGAAGGTGAGCACCTCGTCGGCGGAGGCGGCCGGTTCCGTTGGCTGCTGTGGCGCGTACGTCGCCCGCCGCAGCAGCGAACGGATGCGGGCGACGAGGACGAACGTGTCGACGGGCTTGACCACGTAGTCGTCCGCCCCGGCCTCCAGTCCCGCGACGATGTCGAGCCCGTCCCCGCGGGCGGACATCATCAGCACGGGCACCAGGCTCGTCTCCCGGACCCTGCGGCACAGCCCGATCCCGTCGAGCCCGGGCAGCATGACGTCCAGGATCAGCAGGTCGAACTCCCGCTCCTGTTCCCGGAACAGCTCCAGCCCGGTGAGCCCGTCCGCCGCGGCCGTCATCGCGTACCCGTACCGCTCCAGCGCGACGGTGAACGCCCGCCGCATCAACTCGTCGTCCTCCACCAGCAACACACGGACCGGACGGACGTCGGACACGGGCGGACGGCTCCTCTGCGAAACGGCGGGCGGGGGCGGGATTCGGAACGTGAAACGGACGATACCGCAGACATCGGACACCCCCACCCCACCACCGGACACCGACACCCGATCAAGCGCCGGCCGATACACGACGGATACAAAGCCCGGCGAGAACCGTCCAAGTGGCCGGGCATGTCCCGATTGGTACCGACTTCGCCGATTCACATGACTTGCCATTCAATGGGTTCGACTTTACGAATACTTGAATCTCAATTACGCTCCCACGGGTCCAAACGCGGGCCGCATTCATCGATCCGGTCCGAACCGTCAAGTTCCCAGGGGGGAAACGGTGTCCGTTTACACGGCCGTCGGAAATCGAAGCGTGGCCGGCCTCACCCTGGCAGCCGGGGTGGCTCTCGTCGGCGCACTCGTAAGCCCGGCGGGCGTCGCCCACGCCGCCGACTCGACCCAGCAGCCCGTGTCCGTGGGGCGGGTGACGGGTGCGAGCCCGGAGGAAATCGCGGTCAGGGCGTCGCAGGACCGGTGGCCCGCCCACGCGGCCACCACCTCTGCCAGGAGCGCCGCCCCTGCGGCAGGGGACGCGCAGGCCGCCCAAAGCGTCGTGCTGGTCCGGCAGGGGCAGGACCAGGAAGCGGCGGTGTCCGTCCCGCTCGCCGCCGCCCGCAAGGGACCGTTGCTCTACACCGCCGCGTCCGGCGTGCCCGGGAAGGACACGATCGCCGAGATCCGGCGTGTTCTGCCCAAGCTCGGCACCGTGTACCTGGTCGGCGGCTTCAACGACCTCTCCGTCGACCTGATCGCACGGGCGGGTTTCACGCCGAAGGTCCTGCGCGGCGCGAACTTCGAGCAGACGGCGCTCGTGGTGGCCCGGGACGGGATCCGGAACCCGCAGGAAGTCGTCATCACCAACGGCTACAACCCCACCGACCTGATCAGCGCGGCGGCGGGAGCGGGGAACGTCAACGGTGCGCTGATCCTGACCCGGGACCAGTCCATGGCACCCGATGCGAAGTCGTACCTCGACGGGCTCGCCCCCGAGATCGTCCGCACCGCCGTGGGCATCTCCGTCGAAAAGCTGTACCCGAGCACCTACGGGCCCGTCGTCGGCCGCGACGACTTCGAAACCAGCGCCCTGGCCGCAGCCGAGTTCAGCAGGAACCCGGGGCAGATCACGCTGGCGAGCCGGTCCCGCGTCACCGAAGGGCTGTTGGGCGCCGCCTCCGCGTCCTCCCGCGGCGCATCGCTCGTGGTCGGCGAGTCGACCTCACTGCCGACACCGACCGAGTGGCACGCTTCCGACACGCAGCGGACGGTCACGGAGGTGAAGGTCCTCGGGAACACCGCCGTCGTGAGCGACGACGTCGCACGCCAGGCCGCGAAGGCCGCCACCGGCACCGAGACCGACCAGGCGCCGACCCTGGACAAGGAGCCGGCCAACGCCGCCGAGCTCGTGGCCGAACTGGAGCTCGGTTCCTCGCTCGACGGTGTGGCACCGAAGTCGGCAACGGCCGCGTCGCCACTCGCCCGGGAGAGCGCTTCCGCCTCGCCGCGGGCCCTCTACAGCTACTACCCCGGGGGCATGAACGGCTCGGAGTTCAAGTTCTGCGTGCTCCAGCCCTCGCACGTCAACATCTGCCGCGACGCCAAGAAGCACGCCGACGCCGCCCTGGCCGCCGCCGAGCGCAACTTTCCCCGGGAGTCGCTCCACAACGGCAAGGGCGACGCCTACCGGCACTGCTACTGGAACGCGCGCATGGCCATCGACATGAACGTGAACATCTCGAAGGGCTTCGGCGACCGTCACGAGGACGGTGACGGTCCGGAGGACGAGAAGCGGATGGACCTCTACAACAACGCCCAGGGCCGATGGTTCGGGGAGTACTACAACAAGGGCTACGGCCACGTCTCCAAGGAAGAGCGCTACCAGGCCGCGAGCCACGACTGCGCCGTCAGCGCCAGCCTCGGCGACCTTCACACCATCAAGTAGCCGTCCCCCTCGATCGCATGGCCGGCCACCGCACCGCGTTCAGGAGAGAAAGGCGCACCGCCCCGTGTCAGTCCCCCGCTCCGCCACCACCAGGTTCGCCGTCATCGCGGCCAGGGTCGTCCTGGTCGCCGAGGCCCTCATGAGCCTGTGGATCGCCCTGGCGATGTGGATGTTCCAGCTTTCCTCCCTGGATGACGACGGCAGCACGTACGACCGGTACGGCACGGCGATCGGGCCGGTGCTGGCCCTGGTATGGGCGGGGGTTTGCGTGTGGGCCGTCACGTCCTCCGTGCGCCACCGCCGCTCCGGGGCGCGGCGGCCGGCAATACCGGTCGCCATCACCGCGGCCGCACACCTGCTGGGCACCGTCTGGGCTGCAGCCCACGGCCTCTGGCCGACCGCCGTGTGCTCACTCGCAGTCGCCGTGCTGCTCGCGGCCGCCGCCCGGCCGGCCCGCCCCGCCCGCCCGTTGCCGGCCGGGTAGCCGCATCCCGTCGGCACGCCCGACAGCCACACCCGCAAGACCCGCTCGGACAAAGGATTTCCACTGTGAAGCGGACGCTTCATCTTTGGCACAGGTTTACCAGACGAGTCATCGTCGCCGGCGGTGCCGCCGCCGCGCTCCTCCTCCCCGCCGTCCCGGCGGTCGCAGTGGTGGGCGGCTCCCCTGCCGACCTCGACGCCACGCCGTGGGTGGTCAGCATCCGGATCAACCAGGACGGCTTCGAGTGGAACTGTGCGGGCGCCCTGATCTCGCCCGGGCAGGTCATGACGGCCGCCCGTTGTGCCGCCGGTTTCGACCCGGCCGCCATCCGGGTGGTGGCGGGCCAGGCCGACCGCACTGTCGGTGGCGGTGCCGAGGCCAGGATCCGCAAGGTCTGGATCCACCCCGACTACGCCGCGGGCGCAGGCGCCACCCCCAAGAACGACCTCGCCGTATTGACCCTGACGCGCGACCTGCCGCAGACGCCGGTCCGGATCGCGCCGCCCATCAGCATCGGCGGCTCCCCCTACGCGCCCGGGACCCCCGCCACCGTCCTCGGCTGGGGCAGCACGGCACCGGACGACTTCACGTACGCCACGAAGCTCCACAGCGCCGTCCTGCCGGTCGTCGCCAACGCCGACTGTGCCGGCCGGCCCGGCTACGTCGACGGCAGGAACTTCTGCGCGGGATCGCCGAAGGGCGGCACCGACGCCTGCTTCGGTGACACCGGGGCCCCGCTGGTCGCCAAGGGCGTACTGATCGGCATCGCCTCCTACGGCTTCGGCTGCGGCGAGCCCGGGCAGTACACGCTGTTCACCAAGGCCAACGCCTACCCCTTGTCGGCCGACGTCCGCCAGCCCGCGCTCCCGATCGTCAACCGGAACTCGAAGCAGTGCCTCGCCATCCCCGCGAGCAGCAAGACGATGGGCGAGGGTGCGATCCAGTGGGGCTGCAAGGGCCTCGCCGACCAGCAGTGGTCCGCCCGGCCCGTCCCCAACACCGGGTTCGTGGAGATCGTCAGCCTCAACTCCCAGTTCTGCCTGGGTGTCCAGGGCGGCAGCATGACGCCCGGTGAGCGCGCGATCCAGTGGGAGTGCAACGGGAACGCCGACCAGCAGTGGACCAGGCAGGTGGACTCCTACCAGGACGGCGAGGCCGTCTACAAGCTCGTCAACCACCAGTCCGACCAGTGCCTCGCGATCCTGGGCGGCAACGCCAATCAGGGCGAGAAGGCCATCCAGTGGCCCTGCGGGGAGAACGCCGACCACAAGTGGACCTGGTGACTCCTCCTTCATGAGCACGGCAACGGGCGGGCGCCACCTGGAGGGTGGCGTCCGCCCGTTGGCCGTCAGGCGGTGGCCTGGATGCCCTGGAGGGCGGTGACCAGGGTGTCGACGTCCTGGACGGTGTTGTAGAGGGCCAGCGATGCGCGGACCGCGCTCTGGAGGCCGTAGGCGGCGAGGGCGGGCTGGGCGCAGTGGTGGCCGGCGCGGACGGCGATGCCCTGCTGGTCGAGCAGGGCGGCGACGGCCATCGGGTCGGTGCCGGCGAGGAGGAAGGTCAGCACGCCGATCTTCCCCGGCGCGTTGCCGATCAGCTGGAGCCCGGGCACGGTGGCCAGTGCGGCCATGGCGTACGCGGTGAGCTGCTCCTCGTGCGCGGTGGCGGCCTTGCGGTCGAGGCCGGACAGGTAGCGCAGGGCGGCCCGCAGGCCGGCGACGCCGGCGATGTGGCCGGTGCCGGCCTCCAGGCGGTGCGGGACGGGGGCGTAGGTCGTCTCGTCGAAGGAGACCGAGTCGATCATGTTGCCGCCGCCCTGCCACGGGGGCATGGCCTCCAGCACGTCGCGCTTGCCGTAGAGGACGCCGATGCCGGTCGGGGCGAAGATCTTGTGCCCCGAGAAGGCGTAGAAGTCGGCGTCCAGCGCCTTGACGTCCACCGGGAAGTGGCTGACCGCCTGGGCGCCGTCGATCAGCACCCGGGCGCCGTACCGGTGGGCGAGCGCCGTCATGTCGGCCACCGGCGGGACGGTGCCCAGCACGTTGGACGCGTGGGTGAGCGCCACCAGTTTGGTGCGGTGGCTCAGCAGGTCCCGGTAGGCGTCCTGGTCGAGCTGCCCGTCGGGGAGCAGCGGGACGGGCACGACCCGGGCCCGCCGCTCCTTGGCGACGAGCTGCCAGGGCACCAGGTTGGAGTGGTGTTCGGCGGCGGAGACGAGGATCTCGTCGCCGACGCCGAGGTTGGCCCGGCCCCAGCTCTGCGCCACGAGGTTGACGGCCTCGGTGGTGCCGCGGACGAAGACGATCTCGTCCGGGTCCGGGGTGCCGAGGAGTCCGGCGGCCTCGGCGCGGCCCTCCTCGTAGACCTGGGTGGCCTGTTTGGCGAGGGTGTGGGCGCCGCGGTGAACGTTGGAGGTGCTCGTCGCGTAGTGCTCGCCGACGGCCTCGACGACCTGGCGGGGCTTGAGGGTGGTGGCCCCGTTGTCCAGCCAGACCAGCGGGTGGCCGTTCACCTCCCGGTGCAGCTGCGGGAATTCGCGGCGGACGGCCTCGACGTCGAACCCGCTCGTGGGCGCTTCCGGCGGGGCGGACGAGGTCGGCGGGGCCTCCTGGGCCGGCAGCCAGTAGAACTGAGTGGCCGTCATGTTGCTTGCCGCAGGAGGCCGTTGGGTCGCGCCGTGGATCCCGGAGCCGCGCCCGAGTCCGCCCCCGAGTCCGCCCCCGAGTCCGTCAGGAGTAGTCATGGTAGTTGGACACCTCGACGTTCTGGAGCACCGCGACCGCGTCGTCCACCAGGGCGGCGGTGGAGAAGTAGCTGGTCACCAGGTACGACGTGATGGCCTGCCGGTCGACGCCCATCGCCCGCACCGCGAGGCCCGGCTCGACCTCGTCCGGCACCTTCGCCGGGCGCAGGCCGACGACGCCCTGGCGGTCCTCGCCGACGCGCATCAGCAGGATGTTGGTGGTGCCGGGCGCCGAGTTCGCCGAGCCCTTGAGGTCGAGCTTGTCGGAGGGCAGCAGCGGCACGCCGCGCCAGGTCAGGAACGGGCTGCCGAACAGCTCGACGATCTGCGGCGGCACCCCGCGCCGGGTGCACTCGCGCCCGAACGCGGCGATGGCGCGCGGGTGGGCGAGGAAGAACGCGGGCTGCTTCCAGACCCGGGCGAGCAGCTCGTCCATGTCGTCCGGGGTGGGCGCGCCCTTGCGGGTGCGCACGCGCTGGGTCGCGGCGACGTTGTTGAGCAGGCCGTACTCGGCGTTGTTGAGCATCTCCCACTCCTGGCGCTCGCGCAGCGCCTCGACGGTCAGCCGCAACTGGGCCTGGACCTGGTCGATGCCGGAGTTGTAGACGTCCGCGACGCGGGTGTGCACCCGCAGGACGGTCTGCGCGATGCTGAGCTCGTACTCGCGCGGGCTCTCCTCGTAGTCCACGAAGGTCTCCGGCAGGTACGGCTCGCCGGCGTGGCCCGACTGGAGGTCGATCGGGTGCTCGCGGTCGGCCTGCGGCCGCACGGTCGCGGCGGCGAACTCGTCGAGCTGGGCCCGCAACGAGGGCTCGCGGTCGGCGAGTTCGACGAGCGTGCGGCGGTCGACCGAGAGCACGGTACACGCGCTGACGGCCTTGACCCGGTACGTCGTCTCGGTGCCGTTGGCCCACTCGGCGCCGTCGAAGAAGTCGCCCTCGCCGAGGACGGCCAGCAGGGCGTCGGCGCCGTACTCGTTGGTGGCGCGCTTCTCGGCGCGGCCGAAGGCGATGATGTGCAGCTGGTCGGCGGGGGCGCCGGCCTCGACGATGAGCTCGCCCGGCTCGACGTCGCGCTCGACGAAGGCGCTGGCGAGCGCGGCGAGCAGCGGGCTGTCCACCTGGCTGAGGAAGGCCAGTTCGCGCAGGTCCTCGGCGATGACGCGGTTGGCGCCGGCGCCGTCGACGTAGGTGCTGATCAGCCCGTCGCCGAGGATGAAGCCGCGGCGGCGGTTGACGCGGAAGACGCCGGCCTCCAGGTCGACCCAGGGCAGCGCGCGCAGCAGGTACCGGGGGGTGATCCCGAGCATCTGCGGGACGGTCTTGGTGGTGGTGGCGAGGTTCCGGGCGGCGGAGGTACTGAGGCTCTGCTGACTCTGCTGACTCTGCTGGACGGCCTCGATGGTCACGAGTGATCCCCTCCCGTAAATCGGCTGATCCGACGATGCGTCAGATTGTGGCCGCCGATCCGGGTTCGTGTAAGGACGTTTAAGTTCACCGAAAGGTGAGCGCACCAGTACGTAGGGCAACAACGGCCCGATAAACTCACTCGAACGAGTGAGTTTGGCCATAAGCGCCACCGATGTGTTCCCAAGCAGAGCTTTGACGAGCGCGGTGAAAGCGTGAAAACGGGCCCCGGGTTCAGCCGACCCGGTGCGCGGCCTCGGTCAGGACGGCGCCCAGCGGCAGGCCGATCCGGGCCGCGGCCAGGTCGTCACCGCGGGTCGGCCCCTGGTTGACGATCGCCACCGGGGTGCCGGCGCGGGCCGCGTGCCGCACGAAGCGCAGGCCCGACATGACGGCGAGGGACGAGCCGAGCACGACCAGCGCCTGACCGGCGTCGACCAGCCCGAAGCAGCGCTCGACGCGGGGCCTGGGCACGCTCTCGCCGAAGAACACCACGTCCGGTTTGAGGACCCCGCCGCACACCCCGCAGGGGGCGATCCGGAACGCGTCGACGAGCTCCTGCGGCAGCTCCGCGTCGCCGTCCGGGCGCACCTGCGCCCCGGCCGCGCGGAAGCCCGGGTTCAGCTCCTCCAGCCGCCCGTCCAGCTCCTCGCGCGCGCTGGTGCGGCGGCAGCCCAGGCACACCACCCGGTGGAGGCCGCCGTGCAGCTCGACGGCCGTACGCGTGCCGGCCGCGCGGTGCAGGCCGTCCACGTTCTGGGTGATCACCGCCGCCACGTGGCCCGAGCGGCGCAGCCGCTCCACCGCCCGGTGCCCGGCGTTGGGCTCGGCCGCCGCGATCGTCCGCCAGCCGGCGTGGCTGCGCGCCCAGTACCGGCGCCGGGCCTCCTCGCCGCCGGTGAACTCCTGGTACGTCATCGGCGCGCGTCGGCGCCTGCTGCCGGTGGCGCCCCGGTAGTCCGGGATGCCGGACTCCGTCGACAGCCCCGCGCCGCTGAGCACCACGACGCCCCGCCCGGCCAGCAGCCGGACCAGCGTCTCCAGGCCCTCGCGGTCGGCCGCCGTGGCGTCGTCGAGCGTCGCGTGCGCACTCACGCGCCCCAGCCTAGATCTCACGGACGAGTGACGGCGAGGACGGCCATGTCGTCGTCCCTCGGCCCGCCCGTCCAGGCCGCCACGTCGCGCGCCAGCGCGTCCAGCACCTCCCCCGGGCCGGCGAACGGGCCCAGCGGGGCGAGGCCCGTCACCGGGTCGTAGAAGCGGCCGGCGCGGTCCCGGGCCTCGGTGACGCCGTCGGTGACCAGGAGCAGCGTGTGCCCGGCCGGGAACGGCCACCGGTCCGGCGCCGAGCGGGCCGGGCCCAGCGCGCCCATGCCGAGCGGCAGGCCGGGGTCGGCCGCGTCCAGGCGCCGCACGCCGCCGGTGGCGCCGTCGAGCACGTACGGCCCCGGGTGGCCGCAGCTCAGGACGCGCACGGCGTCCCCGCCGGGCGGGAACTCCACCAGCAGCGCCGTGCTGAACCCCTCCGTCCGCACCTCCTCGTCGCGGTGTGCGCTCTCGCGGGCCAGCGACTGCTCCAGCGCGTCCGCGAGCGCGACCAGGTCCGAGGCACGCGCGGCGTTCTCCCGGAACGCCCCGAGCAGCACCGACACCGTCGCGACCGCCGGCAGCCCCTTGCCCCGCACGTCCGCGATCATCAGCCGCACACCGTACGGGGTCTCCTGGACGGCGTACGCGTCGCCGCCGATCAGCGCCTGCGTCTGGGCCGCCCGGTAGCAGGCGGCCACCG
>NZ_JBFBDY010000247.1:0-7965 GCF_040683475.1 Kitasatospora sp. NPDC093558
GCCGGCCGCACGGCACGCGGCGGCGGCGCCCACACCGCGTCCACCGGGTGGGACACCCCGTGCGCCTCCACCACCGGTGCGCCGCCGAGGAGTTCGGCCCACGCCTCGGTGTCCGAGGTGGCCGAGGCGCAGACCAGCCGCAGCTCGGGCCGCAGCGCCGCCCGGACGTCGAGCAGGAACGCGAGCGCGGTGTCCGCGTCAAGGTGCCGCTCGTGGCACTCGTCCAGGACGACCACGTCGACGCCGGGCAACTCCTGGTCGCGCTGCAACCGCTGCAGCAGCACCCCGGTGGTGACGACCTCCACGACCGTCGAGGGCCCGACGCGACGCTCCCCGCGCACGGTGTAGCCGACCTCGCGGCCCACGGACGAGCCGAGCAGCCACGCCATCCGCCGCGCGGCGGCCCGCACCGCGAGCCGCCGCGGCTCGGCGACCAGCACCCGCCGCACAGGGCCCTCGGAGCCCAGCAGCCCCGCGAGCGCCAGCGGCACCAGCGTCGTCTTGCCGGTGCCCGGAGGCGCGGCGAGGACGGCGGTGCCGTGCTCGTCCAGCGCGCGGTGCAGCGCCGGCAGGGCGGTGCGGACGGGCAGTTCGCGCCAGGCAGAAGGCAACGTCAGCCCCGCTCGGCCACGAAGATCGCCGTACCCGGGATCAGCCGCCCGCGCAGTGGGGACCAGCCGCCCCACTCCTGCTCCAGGCCGGCCGGCCACTCGGGCTCGACCAGGTCCACCAGCCGGAACCCGGCGCCGACGAGTTCGCGGACCCGGTCGCCGATCGTGCGGTGGTGCTCGACGTAGCTGGCGCGCCCCTGCTCGTCCTCCTCGACGTACGGGGTGCGGTCGAAGTACGAGGACATCGCCGTCAGCCCCTCGACGCCGGGCTCGTCGGGGAAGGCCCAGCGGATCGGGTGGGTCACCGAGAACACCCAGCGCCCGCCGGGCCGCAGCACCCGGTGCACCTCGCGCATCAGGCGGGCGGTGTCGGCGCTGAAGGGCACGGCGCCGTAGGCGGAGCAGGCGAGGTCGAAGGAGCCGTCGGCGAAGGGCAGGACGGCGGCGTCGGCCTGGATCACCGGGACGGGCTCGCTGCCGCGGCCGAGGTCGATCCGGCGGGAGTGCTGGAGCTGGCGGAAGGAGATGTCCAGCGCGACCGGCCGGGCGCCCTGCGCGGCGAGCCAGCGCGAGCACTGGGCGGCGCCGGCGCCGAGCTCCAGGACGTCCTTTCCGGCCACCTCGCCGAGCAGCCGGGCGTCGGCCTCGTCCAGGCCCTCCGGGCACCAGGTGAAGCGGTCGTCGCCGAGGAACTCCCCGTGCTCGTCCTGGTACTCGTCGGCGTTGCGGTCCCACCAGTGCCGGCTGGCGCGGCTGCTCTCACCGGCTCCGGCCTCGCGCCTTACCGCGTCGTCGCCGTCGTCGTCAAGATCGTGAAGCTCGGACTGGGGGGTGGTGGCCACGGTGATAATGCCCATCGCGTAGGGTGTGGTGTGCGGAAGCGCCGCTGTCGCGGACCGGCCCGAGAGGGTCCGGATCCCGGCGGTGGCATCCGGGGAAGGGCTCCCTGCGGGCGCCACCGTGAGGTGCGCAATCGGAGGATATGGCCTGATCCGTACCAGGCTCCACCGTCTTGCCGCTCTTGGCGTTGACCGTGCCTGGCCGTCCCCGTATGCTACAAGTTGCGCTGCGGGCCTGCGCGCCTCGGACGGAGCAGGTCGCGCTCGCATCTGTCGAAGACCCCACGGTCGCAAGACGGACGCCGGTTCTCGTTGTCACGGGAAGACCGGTGCGCCGTGTTCTTGGCTGTCCGGCTTTCGGTGGGAGCGATACGGGCCCTCCGCGTGGCATTACCTACGACTTTCATGTCCGTACCGGAGCCCTTTTCCTAATGACGAGCCCCACCGACTCCTCCCTCAGCACCACCCCGCAGGTCGCGGTCAACGACATCGGCGACGCGGAGGCCTTCCTCGCCGCGATCGACGAGACCATCAAGTACTTCAACGATGGCGACATCGTCGAGGGCGTCATCGTGAAGGTCGACCGTGACGAGGTCCTCCTCGACATCGGTTACAAGACCGAGGGCGTCATCCCGTCCCGCGAGCTCTCGATCAAGCACGACGTCGACCCGCACGAGGTCGTCGCCGTGGGCGACAACATCGAGGCCCTGGTTCTCCAGAAGGAGGACAAGGAGGGTCGTCTCATCCTGTCCAAGAAGCGCGCTCAGTACGAGCGTGCCTGGGGCACGATCGAGAAGATCAAGGAAGAGGACGGCATCGTCACCGGTACCGTCATCGAGGTCGTCAAGGGTGGTCTCATCCTCGACATCGGCCTCCGTGGCTTCCTCCCGGCCTCGCTCGTCGAGATGCGTCGCGTCCGCGACCTCCAGCCCTACGTGGGCAAGGAGCTCGAGGCCAAGATCATCGAGCTGGACAAGAACCGCAACAACGTGGTCCTGTCCCGCCGTGCCTGGCTGGAGCAGACCCAGAGCGAGGTCCGCCAGACCTTCCTCACCACCCTGCAGAAGGGCCAGGTGCGCTCCGGCGTCGTCTCCTCGATCGTCAACTTCGGTGCCTTCGTGGACCTGGGTGGCGTCGACGGCCTGGTGCACGTCTCCGAGCTGTCCTGGAAGCACATCGACCACCCGTCCGAGGTTGTCGAGGTCGGCCAGGAGGTCACCGTCGAGGTTCTCGACGTTGACATGGACCGCGAGCGCGTCTCCCTGTCGCTGAAGGCGACCCAGGAGGACCCGTGGCAGCAGTTCGCCCGTACGCACCAGATCGGTCAGGTCGTCCCGGGTAAGGTCACCAAGCTGGTTCCGTTCGGTGCGTTCGTCCGCGTGGACGAGGGCATCGAGGGTCTGGTCCACATCTCCGAGCTGGCCGAGCGCCACGTGGAGATCCCGGAGCAGGTCGTCCAGGTCGGCGACGAGATCTTCGTCAAGGTCATCGACATCGACCTCGAGCGTCGTCGCATCAGCCTCTCGCTGAAGCAGGCCAACGAGGCCCTCGGTGCCAACCCGGCCGAGGTCGAGTTCGACCCGACCCTGTACGGCATGGCCGCCTCCTACGACGACCAGGGCAACTACATCTACCCGGAGGGCTTCGACCCCGAGGCGAACGACTGGCTGCCCGGCTTCGAGAAGCAGCGTGAGGAGTGGGAGCGCCAGTACGCCGAGGCGCAGGCCCGCTTCGAGCAGCACCAGGCCCAGGTCATCAAGAGCCGCGAGGCCGACGCCGAGGCCGCTGCCGAGGGTGGCGACGCCGTCGCCGCTGCCGCCGGTGGCTCCTACTCGTCCAGCAGCGACGAGGGCTCCGGCGCTCTCGCCTCGGACGAGGCCCTGGCTGCCCTGCGCGAGAAGCTGGCCGGCGGCCAGAGCTGAGGCTCTCGCTTCCCGCTAGCCGATAGCTAGCCGATGGGCTCCACCCGGAATCTCCGGGTGGGGCCCGTTTGGTTTTCCGCGCTGATTCATGCGCTCTGCAACTGATGTGTTCTTTATGTGAAGGGGAATGTGAGATGAGGCTCATTGCCCTTCTATAGGCCGAAGTTCGGGTTGCGCCTACATTGAGTGGAGCTGCCCGAAAGGCTCCTTCATGCGCAAACCCTCCTCCGCTGCCCCCACCGCCGTGGTCGGTGGCCGGCTAGCGGCTCTCGGCCGGTTCTGCTTCCGTCACCGTCGCTGGGTCCTCGGCTTCTGGGCCGTCGTCCTGGTCGTCGGCGTCCTGATCGGCGGCCGGGTCTTCGAGGGCACGGTGGCCGGGGCCTCCTCCGCCTCCGCCGAGGGCGACCGGGGCAGCGCGGTGCTCGCCGCGGCCGATCCGGCCAAGGGCACCGTCACCGCCGTGGTGGACGGCAAGCCGGTGGACGATCCCGTGGTCAGGGCCGCGGTCGAGAAGGCCACCGCCGAGATCACCGGGCTGCCCGGAGTCTCCTCCACCCTCGACGCGTACGGCACCGGCCCGGCGCCGGCCGCGCTGCGCTCCGCCGACGGCACGGCGAGCCTGGTCACCGTACGGATGGCCGGCACCTCCACGCAGGCCCAGGCCGACGCCGTCACCCAGCGGCTGGCCGCGCTGAACGGCACCGGCGGCGCGCACGTCACCGTCGGCGGCGACCTCGTGCTCCAGCAGGAGGTCAAGAAGCAGACCGAGCAGGACACCCGCTTCGGCGAGATGGTGACCCTGCCGCTCACCCTGGTCGTCATGGTGCTGGTCTTCGGCGGCCTCGCCGCGGCCAGCCTGCCGGTGATCGGCGCCGTCGCCTCGGTGGGCGGGGCACTGCTGGCCATGTTCGGCTTCAGCCGGATCATGGACATCGACACCAGCGTGCTGCCGATCGCCACCGTGCTGGGGCTCGGGCTCTCGATCGACTACGCGCTGCTCATGGTGAACCGCTTCCGCGAGGAACGCGGGCACGGCGCCGGCATCGCCGCCGCCGTCGAGCGCACCGCCGCGACCGCCGGGCGCACCGTCGCCTTCTCCGGGCTGACCGTAGCCGTCGCGCTGTCCGGCCTCTTCGTCTTCACCAGCCCGGTGCTCGGGGCCGTCGCCGCCGCCGGCGTGAGCGTCGTCGTGATCGCCGTCGCCGCGGCCCTCACCCTGATCCCCGCGCTGCTCGGCTTCGCCGGCTCGCGGATCAAGGCGCCCGCCGCGCCCGTGCCCGACGAGGGCTTCTTCAGCCGGACCGTCCGCCGGGTCCGCAAGCGGGCGGTGCCCGTCGCGCTCGTCTGCACCGCGCTGCTCATGGCGGCCGGGGCGCCGTTCCTGCACGCCGAGATGCGCAACTCCGGCGCGGCCGTGCTGCCCGCCTCCTCGGCCGGGCGGCAGGTCGCGGACGCGATCGACCAGCGCTTCCCGCAGGTCGCCGCCGCGCCGATCACGGTGGTCGTCCAGGGCGGGGCGCCGGTCGCGCAGGCGTACGCGGACGAGGTCGTCGCCAAGCTGCCCGGGGTGAGCGGGGTGCGGGCGGTCACGCCGGTGAGCGACTCCGTCTCGACGATCGACGTGCTCGTCCACGGGGACCCGCAGGGCGGGACGGCCAAGCAGGTCGTCGACGAGCTGCGGGCCGACCGCGGCGGGCTGAAGACCTACGTGACCGGCGGGGCGGCCTCGGTGGTCGACTTCACGGACGAGCTGACCTCGCGCGGGCCCTGGGCGCTCGGGCTGGTCGCGCTCGGCACGCTGGTGCTGCTCTTTCTGATGACCGGCTCGGTGGTGATGCCGGTCAAGGCCCTGCTGATGAACCTGCTGTCGCTGGGCGCCTCGCTCGGTGCGCTCACGCTGGTCTTCCAGGACGGGTACTTCAGCGGGCTGCTCGGCTTCAGCCCGACCGGCGGTCTCGAGACCTTCATCCCGGTGCTGGTCTTCGCGTTCGCGTTCGGGCTGTCCATGGACTACGAGGTGTTCCTGCTCGCCCGGATCAAGGAACTGCACTCCCGCGGCTACAGCTGTACGAAGGCGGTCGAGCTGGGCGTGCAGCGCAGCGGGCGGATCATCACCTCGGCGGCGCTGCTGATGGTGATCGTCTTCGCCGGGTTCGCGCTCGGGGACATGCTCATGGTCAAGCAGATGGGCATCGCGCTGGCGGTCGCCGTCGCGGTGGATGCCACGCTGGTGCGCTGCCTGCTGGTGCCGGCCGCGATGAGCCTGTTCGGCGAGTTCAACTGGTGGGCGCCGGCGCCGCTGCGGCGGCTGCACCGCCGCTTCGGGCTGAGCGAGCACGTCGAGTTGCCGCCGATCGCGCCGGCGGTGATCCCGGCGCAGCGGCCGGAGCTCGTGGGCTCGGGGACGGGCTCGGCGCAGCCGGCCCGGTGACGGGTTCGGTGCAGCCGGCTCAGTGATGGGCTCAGCGTAGGCGGCCCAGGAGGGCGATGCTCGCGCGTAGGGTCTGCCGCTCCTCGGGGGTGAGGCGGGTCTCGATGGCGGCGGCGATCTGCGCCTCGCGGCGGGCGCGCTGTTCGAGGAGGGCGGCGCGGCCGGTCCCGGTGGCGGTGACGAGCAGCTTGCGGCCGTCGGTGGGGTGCGGCCCCTGGGTGACCAGGCCGGCCTCGGTGAGCAGGGCGACGGTGCGGGCCATCGACTGGTGACGCACCCGCCGGCGGTCGGCGAGCTCGGCGACGGTGTAGGCGCGTTCGTCGCGGACCAGGAGGCCGAGGACGGCGGCCTGGTTCTGGGGCAGCTCATCGTTGTCGCGCAGGGAGCGGACCAGGCTGCCGAGGGCGGCGCGCAGGTCGGCGGCGAGTTCGAGGGTCTCGGGGGCCGGACTGTTCATGGCACCAGCCTACCGAAAATCTGTACAGCAAAACTGTGTAGGTATGCTGTGCAGTCTTGCTGTACGGTTTTTCCCATGCGAATCACCAAGTTCGGACACGCCTGCGTACGCCTGGAGCACGACGGCACCACCGTCGTCATCGACCCCGGGATGTTCACCGACCCCGCAGCCCTCGCCGGGGCCGACGCCGTCCTGATCACCCACGAGCACATGGACCACTTCGAGGAGTCCCGGCTGCGCGCCGCGCTGGAGGCCGACCCGGCCCTGCGGGTGTGGACCAACAGCGCCGTGGCCGCGCAGCTCGACGGCGTGGCGCAGCGCGTGAACGCCGTCGGCGAGGGCGACGCGTTCGAGCTCGGCGGGCTGGAGGTGTCCGTGCACGGCGAGTGGCACGCGGAGATCCACCGGGACATCCCGCTCGTGCAGAACATCGGCTTCCTCTTCGGCGGCCGCCTCTTCCACCCGGGCGACGCGCTCACCGTGCCGCCGCACGCCGTCGAGACGCTGCTGCTGCCGATCGGCGCGCCCTGGACCAAGGCGGGCGAACTGGTCGACTATGTCCGGGAGGCCGCCCCGCGCCGGGCGGTGCCGGTGCACGACGCGGTGCTCAGCCCGATCGGGCTCGCCGTGCACACCCGCCTGGTCGGCGAGGACGGGCCGGGGGGTGCCCGGCTCCAGACGCTCGGCGAGGGCGAGAGCCTCGACCTCGGCTGACCCGCCGGGGCACGGCGCCGGTAGCCTGGCGCCATGCTGAAGATCGGACTGACGGGTGGGATCGGCGCCGGCAAGAGCGAGGTGTCCCGGCTGCTCGCCGCCCACGGCGCGGTGATCGTGGACTCCGACGTGATCGCCCGTGAGGTGGTCGCGCCCGGGACGCCCGGACTCGCGGCCGTGGTGGCCGAGTTCGGGCCCGCGGTGCTGCGGGCGGACGGCTCGCTGGACCGCCCGGCCCTCGGCGCGATCGTGTTCGGTGCCCCGGACCGGCTCCAGGCGCTCAACGCGATCGTCCACCCGCTGGTGCGGGCCCGCTCCGCCGAGCTGGAGGCCGCCGCCGCGCCGGACGCCGTCGTCGTGCACGACGTGCCGCTGCTCGCCGAGAACGGGCTCGGGCCGCTGTACGACCTGGTCGTCGTGGTCGACGCCGCGGACGACGTACGGGTTGCGCGGCTGGTGGAGCTGCGCGGCATGACCGAGGACGAGGCCCGGGCCCGGATGGCCGCGCAGGCCACCCGGCAGGAGCGGCTCGCGATCGCGGACCTCGTGATCGACAACAGCGGCCCACTGGAGGAGCTCGCGCCCCGCGTCGCCGAGGTGTGGGCGCGGCTCAGGTCTTAGCCCCGCAGCAGGGCTGGTCAGACGGCCCCGGCGGGCACGTCGGCGGTGAGCGGCAGGCGGGCCCGGACGGCGAAGCCGCCCTCGGTGGTGGGGCCCGCGTCCAGGGTGCCGCCGAGGTCCTCCGCGCGGGTGCGCATGCCGTCCAGGCCGTGCCCGCCGGAGGGCAGCCGGGGCGTACCGGTGCCGTCGGCGCCGTCGTCGGGGGAGTTGACGACGGACAGGCGCAGCCCGTCCGGGCGGATCTCGACGGTGACGGCGACGGTGGCCGCGGGGGCGTGCTTGTGGATGTTGGTCAGCGCCTCCTGGACGATCCGGTAGGCGGCGTACTGGACGGCGGGGCCGGGCTCGGGCCCGCCGTCCGCCGGGCCGT
>NZ_JBFBDY010000247.1:7975-9292 GCF_040683475.1 Kitasatospora sp. NPDC093558
GACGCTCAGGCGCACGGACAGGCCGGCCCGGCGGGACTCCCCGACGAGAGCGGGCAGTCCGCGCAGTGACGGGCCTTCGTCGGCGGCGGGGGTGAGCACGCCGAGCAGCCCGCGCAGTTCGGTGAGGGCCTGCAGGCCGAGGGTGCGGATCAGCCCGAGGGTCTCCTTGACGACGGCCGGGTCGTTCGGCGCGGCGACCTGGCAGGCGCCCGCGTGCAGGGTGATCAGCGAGACCCGGTTGGACACGACGTCGTGCATCTCCCGGGCCAGCCGCGCGCGTTCGGCGGCGGCGGCGCGCTCCTCGGCGTGCTGCCGGGCCGCCTCCAGGAGGCGGTTGCGGTCCGCGAGCACGTCGACGGCGCGGGCGCGCTGGTGGGCGGTGAGGCCGAGGGCGATCGGCACGGCGCCGTAGACCAGCGGGTCCTCGATGATGTTGGCGAAGGAGTTCAGCGTGCCGAGGTCGCCGAGGTCGAACGGGACGAGCAGGCGGATCTCGGCGAGGACGGCGATCACGGCGAGCGTCCGGGTCGGGCCGCGCCGCGCGGACAGTCCGTACAGGGCGACGGCGAGCGGGAGCTGGCCGCCGAGCAGGGTGAGCGCGGTGACCGTGGCCGGGGCCCGCCAGCGGAAGGCGAGGGCGAGCGCGCCGATCGCCATCAGGCCGGCGTTGAGCCTGGCCGAGGGGGTCGGCCCGACGTCCGGATCGCCCGCGGCGAGCGGGACCAGGATCAGCAGGGCCAGGACGGTCGGGGCGAGCGCGACGACCGGGGCGGGCAGCCGGACCGGCAGGCTCACCAGCATCGTGGAGCGGTGGGCGGCCCGCAGGCCGGGGACCGGGCGGGATCCGGGCTGCTGGTCGGTGGGCTGGCGCATGGGGGCATGCTCGCACACCGCGCTTCCGGCGGGCCCTGGATTTCGTTCGCCCCGGAAGCGATCATGGCGGGATGGCTGATCATCACTCCTCCGGGAGCCCCGCCGCGCCGGTCCGGGTCGTGCGGCTGCCGCAGTACACCGGCGCCGACCAGGACGAGATCCTCGGTCCCGGCGACGACCCCTACGGCGTGGCGGACACCGGGCTGACCTTCCTGCCCAAGGAGATCCACTTCGGCGTGCGGTCCGCCGGGGGCCGGCTCGTCGCGCACACCGGCCTGCTGCCGCTGCCGCTCACGGTGGGGAGCACGGACGTGCCGGCCGTCGGGGTCGGGGGCGTCGCCGTCGCCGCCGACCGGCGCGGGGGCGGGGGGGGGGGGGGCCGGCGGGCGGGGGCGCCGCGCTCACCGCCCCCCGCGCGGGCGCGCAACGCGGGCCGCGGGGCGG
>NZ_JBFBDY010000248.1:0-9282 GCF_040683475.1 Kitasatospora sp. NPDC093558
GCGCCCCCGCCCCCCCCCCCCCCGCCCCGCCCCGCGCGCTGCTGCCCCAGGCGGCGCCGCTGTGCCTCCCGTTCAGGCGCGGCGAGGTGGTCCGGATGGGCCGCGCGCCGTGGGCCGGGACGACGGCCGCCGCGGAGGACGAGTCGGTCGTCGCCGAGGCGATGGCGGCCACCGAGTCCACCGCGTTCGCCGAGCGCCCCTTCACCGCCCTCTCCGGCGGCGAACGGGCCCGGGTGGCGCTCGCCCGGGTGCTCGCCCAGCGCACGCCGCTGCTGCTCCTGGACGAGCCGACGGCCGCGCTCGACCTGCGCCACCAGGAGCTCGTGCTGCGCGTCGCCCGGGCCCGGGCCGCCGCCGGGGACGGCGTGGTCGCCGTCCTGCACGACCTCTCGCTGGCGGCGGCCTACGCGGACCGCGTGGTGCTACTGGCCAGCGGCACGACGGTGGCGGACGGACCCGTCGCCGAGGTGCTGCGGGCGCCGCTGCTCAGCGAGGTGTACGGGCACCCCGTCGAGGTGCTGCCGCACCCGCGCACGGGCGTGCCGCTGGTCCTGCCCGAGCGGTGACGGACCGGCCTTCCGGCCGAGATCGGCTCGCCGGGGGGAATCAGTCCTCCAGCCGGAAGCCGATCTTCATCCCGACCTGGTAGTGCTTGACCTGCCCGTCCTCCAGGTGCCCCCGGACCTGCGTCACCTCGAACCAGTCGAGGTTGCGCAGCGTCCGGGAGGCCCGTTCCACACCGTTGCGGATGGCGGCGTCGACGCTCTCGGTCGAGGACCCGACGATCTCGGTCACCCGGTACACGTGTTCGCTCATGGCTCGGCTCCCTCAGCTGTGCGACGGCCCCCGGTCCACCGTGCACCGCCCCCGCCGCGCCCGCACGCCGACCGCGCCCACGAGCGTCAGGGACGCCCCGGGGCACGCCTCAGAACGCCGCCCGCACCTGCCCGACGGGCACGCCGCCGCCGAGCAGCGGGGCCGCGCCGATGCGCTCGACGGTCTCGTCCGCGCCCGTCACGCCGAGCCGGCGCAGCGCCGCCGCCAGGACCGGCCCGCGGGCCCGCTCCCCGCCGTCGTCGATCTTGAACGCGAGGGCGCGGCCGTCCGGCAGCGCCACCACCTGGACGGACTCGGCGCCCATCTTGGACAGCGCGCCCGGCACGGCCCGCATCAGCCAGGTGTCGGCCCGGCGGGTGCCGGCCACGTACTCGGGGTGGGCGCGCATCGCGTCGGCGACGCGGCGCTGCGGGGTGCCCTCGGCGGCGAGCACGAGCGCCCGGTAGCCGCGGGCCAGGCCGGTCAGGGAGACGGCCAGCAGGGGCGCGCCGCAGCCGTCCACGCCGGCGTGGACGACGCTCTCGCCGGTGGCCTCCTCCAGGGCCTCGCGGGCCAGCAGCTGAATGGGGTGGGCCGGGTCGAGGTAGCCCTCGGTGTCCCAGCCGTTGGCGACGCACGCGGCCAGCCAGCCGGCGTGCTTGCCGGAGCAGTCCATCAGGATCGGGGCGCGGTCGCCGCCGGAGCGCAGCAGGAGCTCGGTCTCGGTCTCGTCGAGCGGCAGGTCGGCCGGGGTGCGCAGGGCGGACTCGGCCAGCCCGGCGGAGGCCAGGATCGTCCGCACACCCTCGCGGTGGAACGTTTCTCCGGAGTGGCTGGAGGCGGCCAGCGCCAGCAGCTCGCCCTCGATCTCCAGCCCGGCCCGCAGCGTGGCCACCGCCTGGAACGGCTTGGCGGTCGACCGGGGGAACACCGGCGCACCGGGGTCGCCGAGCGCGAACTCGACCGAACCGTCGGCGGCGAGCAGCACCAGCGAGCCGTGGTGCCGCCCCTCGGTGAAGCCCGAACGTATGACCTCGGCGAGAACGGTCGGGGTGGCGGACTGGGACATGGCGGAGCCTTCCGGGGCGGAGCAAGGGTGGACCGGGGGCGAGCCGGGCCCCACCCGCCCATGGTGCCTCACCTGGTCAGAGGGGGCCGCCCGCGAGCAGGTCGTCGACCCGTGCTTCCCCATCACGGTACCTGCGGGTGATCTCGGCGTTGCAACCGTCCGCGGTGCGCAGCAGCCGCTGGCGCCGCCCCGAGACCTCCTGCTCGTGGGCCCGCAGCCGCTCCAGCGCGGCGAGCAGGTCCTCGGCCGGGTGCGCGGCGAGGTCGGCGAGCTGGACGTCGCCCATCAGCGCGTCCGCCTCCAGCTGCGACTCGTGCCCGCGCGGCGGCCCGAGCGTGACGTGCCGGGCCGAGCGCCGCACGGTGGACGGCGCGTCGGTGAGGATGGCCGGCAGCCGGTCCAGCAGGTCGCCGGACGGCCCCTCGGCGCCGCCGCCCGTCCCCGCCGCCCGCGCCCGGCCGCCGGGGCGGCGGTCCAGCTCGGCGCGCAGGATGTCCATCCGCCCGTGCAGCAGCCGCCGCAGGTACGAGAGGTCGGCCTCCTGTTCGAGGGTCTCCCGGCGCAGGGTCCGCAGCTGGTCCAGGCCCAGCCGCTCCAGGGCGGGCTCGTCGTCCCCGGCCACCCGCCCGGACCGGTCCTGCGCCGCGCTGCTCGCGTCCATCACCCAACCACCTGCCGTCGTCCGTTCCCGCCCGCTCGCGGCACCCCGTCCCTGCCGCCGTCCGGCCCGTCCCCCGACGGACCGTGCGCGTCACGTCCGTTGGCACGCCCGGACACCCCCGAA
Source organism: Kitasatospora sp. NPDC093558 (assembly GCF_040683475.1). Classification (NCBI taxonomy): domain Bacteria; kingdom Bacillati; phylum Actinomycetota; class Actinomycetes; order Kitasatosporales; family Streptomycetaceae; genus Kitasatospora; species Kitasatospora sp. NPDC093558. Next base: position 2,670 of record NZ_JBFBDY010000248.1, read on the forward strand.
AGGTTCCGGTCCCCGGCGGACACCACCCGCCGGGGCGACACCGCCAGAACGCCTGACCTACCGGCTCGACCGCCCGGCCGAACCCGGGCCCGGTGCGGCGGACCTCCTGGCGCCCCGGGCCGTATGTACGGTGCCCCAGCGTGCCACCCCTCCCGGCGCGGGCGCACCGCCCGTGCACCCGAACGGCCCCCTGGCGAACGGGGGTGGCTGATATGACGAGGGCTTTCGCCAGGGAGAGCGGCGCCCGACCCCGCGCAGGCGTGCGCAATCCGGCGCGCGCCACTCTTGCGCACGCCTCCCCGGACGGGCGTGGATCCCCCTCCGGGGTGACCCCGGGGCTCCGGCACAATGGCCGCATGCGAGCAGTGGTGCAACGGGTGAGCGAAGCCAGGGTGACGGTGGCCGGAGAGACCGTCGGCGCGATCGAGGGGCCCGGGCTCTGCGTCCTGGTGGGCGTCACCCACGACGACACGCCCGCCAAGGCCGCCCAGCTGGCCCGCAAGCTGTGGACGCTGCGCCTGCTGCCGGCCGACGAGGACGGCGTCGAGCAGTCCTGCTCCGACCTCGCCGCCCCGCTCCTGGTGATCAGCCAGTTCACGCTCTACGGCGACGCCCGCAAGGGCCGGCGCCCCACCTGGAACGCCGCCGCCCCGGGCCCGGTCGCCGAGCCGCTGGTGGACGAGGTGGTCGCCCGGCTGCGCGAGCTCGGCGCCAAGGTGGAGACGGGCCGGTTCGGCGCCGACATGCAGGTGGCGCTGGTGAACGACGGCCCGTTCACCGTCATCGTCGAGGTCTAGGACACGCCCTGGGCACTCACTGCGGGACGATCACGTCCTGCGTGCCCGGCACCGTCCCGGCCAGCAGCACCGCGTCCACCGGCACGTTCCGCTTGACGATCGCCAGCGCGATCGGCCCCAGCTCGTGGTGGCGCGCCGAGGACGTGACGAAGCCGAGCGCCCGCCCGTCCGGGTCGGACGCGAGCCGCACCTCGGTGCCGTGCGGGGGCAGCGACTCCTCGGTGCCGTCCAGGTGCAGGAAGACCAGCCGGCGCGGCGGGCGGCCCAGGTTGTGCACCCGGGCGACGGTCTCCTGGCCGCGGTAGCAGCCCTTCTGCAGGTGGACGGCGGTGCGCAGCCAGTCCACCTCGTGCGGGATGGTCCGGTGGTCGGTCTCGAAGCCGAGCCGCGGCCGGTGGTCCTCGATCCGCAGCGCCTCGTACGCCCACACCCCGGCCGCGGGACCGTACCCGGCGGTGAGCTTCTCCAGCTCGCCGCGCGGCACGAACAGGTCGCGCCCGTAGGGGAGTTCGCGCACGGCAGCGGCCCCCTCGGCGGAGCCGTCGGAGCCCGCCGGCAGGTGCACGACCGCGTAGTCGGCGGTGGCGTCGGCGACCTCGACCCGGTAGAAGAACTTCATGCTCTCGAGGTAGGCGACCAACGCGCCCTGGGTGCCCGGCTCGACGTGCGCCCACGTGGTGGTGCCGTCGTCGACGAGGTAGAGCGCGTGCTCGACGTGCCCGTTCGGGGAGAGCACCAGAGCCTCGGTGGCCTCCTGCGGCGGCAGCGCGCTGACGTGCTGAGTGAGCAGCAGGTGCAGCCAGGACAGCCGGTCGGCGCCGGTGACGGTGACGACGCCGCGGTGCGAGAGGTCGACGAAGCCTCGGCCCTGCGCGAGGTGGCGTTGCTCCCGGAAGATGTCGCCGTAGTGGGCGGCGACGCCCTCGTCGGCCCCCTCGGCGGGGACGGCTCCGGGCAGGGCAAGCAGCGGGCTCTTCACACCGGTCATACCGGCCAGCTTACGACCGGCCGTCCGCGAGCTTGGCGGTGCAGTCGGCGCAGCGGCCGAAGATGGCGAAGTGCTTGAGGTCGGTGTCGAACCCGTGCCGCGCGCGCAGGCTCTCGATGAGCGGCTCGGCGATCTCGGTGTCCGTCTCGGTGACCTCGTCGCAGTCCCGGCAGACCAGGTGCAGGTGGTGGTGGCGCCCGGCCAGGTGGTACGTCGGGGCGCCGTGGCCCAGGTGCGCGTGCGAGACCAGGCCGAGCTCCTCCAGCAGCTCCAGCGTCCGGTAGATGGTGGAGATGTTGATGCCGCTGGCCGTTCGCCGGACGTGGGTCAGGATCTCGTCGGGGGTGGCGTGGTCGAGCGTGTCGACGGCCTCCAGGACGAGCTGGCGCTGGGGCGTCAGCCGGTAGCCGCGCTCGCGCAGGTCGGCCTTCCAGTCTCCGGAGAGCTGCCAGTCGGTGGTGCCGGTGTCCGCCACGATGCTGTCCCTGCCAGGGTCGGGGTCCTTGGAACAAGTGTAGGGACCGGCCGCGGGCCGGTCCCTACGTCGTGCGCGGGTGGTGCCCACCCGCGCCGCGCCTCCTGCGAGACCTGCCGGAGGCCTACTTGAAGAAGGCGATGCCGTCGTCCGGCAGGTCGTTGATGTCCTTGATCAGCTGCGCCGGGCTGAGCACCTTCTTGAGCTGCGCGGACATGTACGGCCGCAGCGGCACGTTCGGGGCGGCCTTCTCACCGACCCAGAGCAGCTCGCCGTTGACGAAGCCGTACAGCCGCTTGCCGCCCGAGTACTCCGGGGAGCCCTCGATCCGGGCGACCGCGTCGGTCGAGACGTCGACCTGCGGCTTGCCGTCGGCCAGCTCGCCGTACCAGATCTCGACGGTGCCGTCGTCGCGGACGGAGGAGATCTCGATCCCGCGCGCACCGGAGGTGCCGTCGTGGTTGCTGGTGATGCGCCAGAACGCGTGCTCGTTCTCCAGCGGGCGGACCTTCTCGCCCTCCTCGTTCAGCACCCAGGTGCGGGAGCGGAACTCCAGGAAGGGGCGGCCGTCGTGCCGGATCACGATCTCCTGGCCGAAGTTGCACTTCTCCGTGCCCGGGAAGTCGTAGACGCCCGCGCCCTCCCAGGTACCGAGGAGGAAGGCCAGCGGGACGACGTCCCTGTGGAGGTCAGAGGGGATCTCGATCATGTTCCTGGTCGCTGTCGTCGGTGTGGGACTGCTTCAACCGTACGGCAGGCTCAGCGCTGGCCCTGGTACAGCTTCATCACCGAGAAGATGGCGAACCAGGTGATCAGCACGGCCATGAAGGCCAGCAGACCGTCGAAGAACATTTCCAGACCGGACACGGGGGGCTCCCAGGCGGCGACAGTGTGGTGGATTTTGCTGGCGCTCACTCTATCCGCCGGGCATCGGCCGGTCGCGGTGAGCCCCACCACGTCGCTTTTCCCGGGTCGCGGCGGCGCTCCCCGCGGGGCGACTTCCGCCCGCCGCCGAAGGTTTCCCCGCACGATCCGGGGATTCCGGGAACCGGACGTTCCGGGCGCTCTAAGGTGGCGCCATGTCGAAGAAACTCGTCATCAAGGTCACCGCCGGCTCCGACGCCCCGGAGCGGTGCTCGCAGGCGTTCACGGTCGCGGCCGTGGCCGTCGCCAGCGGCATCGAGGTCTCGCTCTGGCTGACCGGGGAGTCCTCCTGGTTCGCCCTGCCCGGGCGGGCGGCGGAGTTCGAGCTGCCGCACTCGGCGCCCCTGCCCGACCTGCTGGAGTCGATCATGGCGGGCGGCACGGTGACGCTGTGCACCCAGTGCGCGGTGCGCCGCGGGATCGAGCAGAAGGACACCGTCGACGGCGTCCGGATCGCGGGCGCGCAGGTCTTCGTCAGCGAGGTGATGGGCGACGGCGTCCAGGCGCTCGTCTACTAGGGGGTGTCCCGCCGCTCGTGGTCGGGGTGGTCCCGGTCGTGGCCGGGCTCGTCCCACTTCGGGTCGTCCCAGCGGGGGTCGTTCCACCAGTCGTCGTCGGGGTCGCGCTTGTTCGCGAACACCGCCGCGGCCGGCGGGATGACCATCGCGACCACACACAGCGCGATCGCGGCGGGCACGGAGAAGAACCGCACCACGCCCCAGGCCAGGACGAACATGCCGAGGCACACGCCCATCATGGCGAAGTAGTAGCGGCGCCGCCGGCTTGCCTGCACGTCTCCACGGTACGACCGAGGGCCCTGCCGTGGCAGGGCCCTCGTCGTCATTGCCGTCCGCGGAACGGGTCCGCGGAGGTTCAGACCGCGATCGCGACCTCGACGGCGGTGCCCTGGGAGGCCACCACCTGACGGTCCACGGTCTGCCCCGGCACCAGAGCGCGCAGGGTCCACTTGCCCGGCCGGGCGAAGAACCGGAACTGGCCGGTCGCCGAGGTGGGCACCTCGGCCGTGAACTCTCCGCCCTCGTCCAGCAGCCGGACGTAGCCGTTGACCGGCTCACCGTCGCGGGTCACCGAACCCTGGATGATCGTCTCGTTCGCCACGTCAACTCCTGCCAGGTCCGGCCCGCCGGCCTTCGCACCGCACATGTCCGTCTTCCCTTCTGACTTACGGTCGAGCCGCGCGGGCTCAGTTGCTGCCGAGCTCGATCGGCACGCCGACGAGGCTGCCGTACTCGGTCCACGAGCCGTCGTAGTTCTTCACGTTCTCCTGGCCGAGCAGCTCGTGCAGGACGAACCAGGTGAGCGCGGAGCGCTCGCCGATGCGGCAGTAGGCGATGGTGTCCTTCGCCAGGTCGATGCCCTCGGCCTCGTACAGGGCCTTGAGCTCGTCGTCGCTCTTGAAGGTGCCGTCGTCGTTGGCGTTCTTGGCCCACGGGATGTTGCGGGCGCTCGGCACGTGGCCGGGGCGCTGCGACTGCTCCTGCGGGAGGTGCGCCGGGGCGAGCAGCTTGCCGGAGAACTCGTCGGGCGAGCGCACGTCGACCAGGTTGAGGCTGCCGATGGCGGCGATCACGTCGTCGCGGAAGGCGCGGATCGAGGAGTCGACGGCCTGCGCCCGGTACTCGGTCGCGGCGCGGGCGGGCACCTCGGAGACGAGGTCGCGGGAGTCCAGCTCCCACTTCTTGCGGCCGCCGTCCAGCAGGCGGACGTCGCCGTGGCCGTACAGCTTGAAGTACCAGTAGGCGTACGAGGCGAACCAGTTGTTGTTGCCGCCGTACAGGACGACGGTGTCGTCGTTGGCGATGCCCTTGGCGCTGAGCAGCGCCTCGAAGCCGGCCTGGTCGATGAAGTCGCGGCGGACCGGGTCCTGGAGGTCCTTCTTCCAGTCGATCCGGACGGCGTTGCGGATGTGGTTCTTGTCGTACGCGGAAGTGTCCTCGTCGACCTCGACGATGACGACCTTCGGGTCGTCCAGGCGGGCCTGGACCCAGTCGGCGTCGACCAGGACGTCGCTGCGGCTCATGGTGGTGTTCTCCATCCGGGGGCGGTTGGCGGAAGGTGCTGCTCAGCGGGGTGCTGCGGGGGCGCTCCGGCTGCTCCGGTCCGAAAGTCCGTCCGAATACTGGGACGGAGGCGGGTGTCCGGGACGGCCGGGCGGGGAATCGCGGTGTGCGTCGGCGAAGGTCGGCCGAGGCGGCCGGACGGGTTCGCCGGAGGATCGGCGGCGGGCAGCAACTGCCCTGCCTGGACGGCCGATTTAGCGCATTCGACACAGACAGGCGGCCACGCGGCACAGGTCGACCGCCCGCCGCTTCGTGAGATCCGTCTGTCGCTTCATGTCGACGATGCTAGGGACACCGACGGCCCGCTGTCATCAGCGTATCGAATATCGAGACCGGATCGACCGCATCGCGAGATTTGGCCTCCGCGAGCCCGGCGGGCAGCGGCCGACGGCGCCACGGGGGCCGCCGGTGGCCGGAAACGACACCGCTCCGCGGTCGGCGCTGGACAGCGCGTCTCGCGGAGCGGAACGGAACCGATCGGCCGCCCGATCGGGTGAGTGGTCAGCCGAGGAGCTTGACGCCCTTGCCGTCGAAGTTCAGCTGCAGGCCCTCCTCGGTCGGCGTCACGCCGTCCTTGTCGGCCAGCTTCAGCCCGGCCGGCAGCGAGTCGAGGGTGAAGCTCACCGGATCGATCTTCTGGTTGGCGGCCCCCGCGAGCATCCCGGCCAGCCCGCTGAGCTGGAAGCCGTCCGCGGTGACGGTGTTCCCCTGGCTGTGCACCGAGCCGGTGCCGACCGGCAGCGGCCCCAGCGAGGCCTTGACCTTGCCCGGCCCGCCGTACGACAGGCTCAGCCGGGTGTTCGAGCCCACCGGGAGCTTGCCGCCGCCCGGCACCAGCTGCGCGGCCGGCGGCAGCAGCTGGGCGAGGTCCGCGTACGTGATCAGGCCGCTGCCGGTGCCGCTGTCCACGGTCGCCGAGTTCAGGCTGTCACTCACCCGGACGCCCGACAGCCGGGCCTTGAACCCGTGCAGCGCCACCTGGTGGCCGCCGTCGGTGATCATCAGGTTGTCGGCCGAGATGCTGACGTCGTCCAGCTTCTTCGACAGCACCTGGGTGAGGAACGGGAAGCCCCCGATCGAGACGTCCGGGCGCTGGCTCATCCGGCCGCTGCTCAGCATCCGGTCCGCGGCCTCGTCCTCGGCCACGCCGACCGCGATCCGGTCGGCGCCCAGCAGCAGCCCGGAGAGCACCACCAGGCCTATCGTCGCCTTCAGCCATCCGCGCATCGCGCTCCCCCGTCGTCGCCGGTCGCTGTCGTTCGCCGCCTCGCGGCGGCGGCCCGGGGCCGGGCCTCCGCACGACCGTACGACGTCCGGCCCCCGGACGTGGGTTGGGGGGCGGGCGGCG
>NZ_JBFBDY010000249.1:0-9255 GCF_040683475.1 Kitasatospora sp. NPDC093558
AGCCGGGACGAGGGCGGCAGCGGACTCGGCCTGCCGATCGCCCGCGACGTCGCCCGCCACCACGGCGGCACGCTGGCCGTCGCCCCGACGGGCCCGGGCGCGGGCGCCCGCCTGACGGCCGAGCTTCCGCTGGCGGGCGAGCGGTAGGGCGTGTCTTTCGGGTCAGGTCGGAGGGCCGAAAGACACGCCCCAGGTACCCGTTCGGCGCACCTGCGGTCGTGGCGGAGCCGCCGGTTTCCCAGACTCGGAGGACAGGGGGTGGACTCAACAGGAGAGGCATCCCCATGAGCATCAGGCTTCGACGCGTCCTCGCGGTGACCGCAGTGGTATCCCTCGGCCTCGGCGCGGCGTCCTGCGGCAGCGCCAAACAGTCGTCGTCCGGCGGCGGTTCCTCCGGCGGCGCCGGTGCGAGCGGGTCCGTCGCGCTCGGAGCCGTGCGGATCGGCCTGCTGCTGCCGGAGACGAAGACCACCCGCTACGAGCAGTTCGACCGCCCGCTGATCGAGGCGAAGATCAAGCAGCTGGCGCCCGAGGCGCAGATCGACTACTACAACGCCAACCAGGACGCGACGCTCCAGCAGACCCAGGTGGACACCGCCCTCACCAAGGGCGACAAGGTGCTGATCCTGGACGCGGTGGACTCCAAGTCGATCCAGTCCTCCGTCCAGAAGGCCCACGACGCGGGCGTCAAGGTGCTCGCCTACGACCGCCTCGCCCAGGGGCCCGCCGACGCGTACGTGTCGTTCGACAACCGCAAGGTCGGCGAACTGCAGGGCCAGGCGCTGGTCGCCGCGGTGGGCGACAAGGCGGGCGCGGGCGAGATCTTCATGGTCAACGGCTCGCCCACCGACCCCAACGCGGCCGACTTCAAGGCCGGCGCGCACAGCGCCATCGACGGCAAGCTGAAGATCGGCAAGGAGTACGACACCCCGCAGTGGGACCCGACCACGGCCAACCAGGAGGCGGCCGCGGCGATCACCGCGATCGGCGGGAGCAACGTGGTCGGCGCCTACTCGGCCAACGACGGCATGGCCGCCGGCGTCGCGACCGCCCTCAAGGCGGCCGGCCTGAGCGTTCCGCTGACCGGCCAGGACGCCCAGCTCGACGCCGTCCAGCGGATCGTGGCGGGCAGCCAGACCATGACGGTCTACAAGCCGCTCAAGCCGGAGACCGACACGGCCGGTCAGATGGCGGTCGCGCTCGCCTCGGGCAAGCCGCTGGACTCCACGCTCGCGCCGACCACGGTGACCAACGGCAGCGGCAACAAGGTGCCCGCCAACCTGCTCACCCCGATCGTCGTCACCAAGGACAAGGTCAAGGACACCGTGGTCGCCGACGGCTTCTACACCGTCGCGCAGATCTGCACGCCGGACTACGCCGCCGCCTGCAAGGCCGTCGGCCTCCAGTAACCCCAGCGCCGTCCGAAGCCGAGAAGCCGAGAAGCCCCGCCTCCACGACGGAGGCGGGGCAAGGGAGTTGGTCACTGTGGCAGGTGAGACCGTACTGGCCCTGCGCGGGGTCTCCAAGCGGTTCGGCGCCGTCCAGGCGCTCACCGACATCGAACTGGAGGTGCACGCCGGCGAGGTGCTCGCGCTGGTCGGCGACAACGGCGCCGGCAAGTCCACCCTGGTCAAGTCGATCGCCGGGGTCCACCAGCCGGACGAGGGCGCGATCGAGTGGCACGGCCGGCCGGTGAGCATCCACCGCCCGCAGGACGCCCAGCACCTGGGCATCGCCACCGTCTACCAGGACCTCGCGCTGTGCGACAACCTCGACGTGGTCGGCAACCTCTTCCTCGGCCGCGAGCTGCGACGCTTCACCGTCCTCGACGAGGTCGCGATGGAGAAGCGCTCGCGCGCGCTGCTCGACACCCTCTCCATCCGCATCCCGAGCGTACGGATCCCCGTCGCCTCCCTCTCCGGCGGCCAGCGCCAGGTCGTCGCGATCGCCCGCGCGCTGATCGGCTCGCCCAAGGTCGTCATGCTCGACGAACCGACCGCCGCCCTCGGCGTCGAGCAGACCGCGCAGGTCCTCGACCTGGTCGAGCGGCTGCGCGACCAGGGCCTCGGCGTGATCCTCATCAGCCACAACATGGCCGACGTGATGGCCGTCGCGGACACTGTCGCGGTGCTGCGCCTGGGCCGCAACAACGGCGTCTTCGACAAGCGCTACACCAACCAGGAACAGATCATCTCGGCCATCACCGGCGCCACGGACAACGCCGTGACCCGCCGCAAGGCCCGTGGCGAGGAGGGTTCCCAGTGAGCGAGAACATTCCCGGGAGCCCGCAGGGCGGCGAACCCGAGCGCCGCCACGCCCCGCTGCCCGAGGAGAACATGCCCAAGGGCGGCGTCAACGCGCCCGTCCCGGTGGCGCCCGAGGCGATCCCGGCGGTGGACCCGCGGCTGATCGTGCGCCAGGAGGGCATCAAGGGCTACCTCGGCGAGTTCCGCCGCCGGATGAGCAGCGGCGAACTCGGCTCGCTGCCCGTCGTGCTGGCGCTGATCGTGATCTGGGCGGTGTTCGGCAGCCTCAACAGCACCTTCCTGTCCGCGCAGAACCTGTCGAACCTCTCCCAGCAGATCGTCGGCACCGGCATGATCGCCATCGGCGTCGTGTTCGTGCTGCTGCTCGGCGAGATCGACCTGTCGGTCGGCTCGGTCAGCGGACTGTGCGCGGCGATCTTCGCCGTCCTCAACGTCAACAACGGCGTCAACCAGTGGGTCGCGCTGATCACCGCGATCGTCGGCGGGGCGATCGTCGGCGCGATCCAGGGCATCTTCTTCGCCAAGGTCGGCGTCCCGGCGTTCGTCGTCACCCTCGCCGGTAACCTCGGCTGGAACGGCCTGATGCTCCAGGTGCTCGGCGCCACCGGCACCGTCAACCTGTCCGGCAAGGACATCGTCTCCCGGCTCTACAGCACCATCTACGGCCAGCAGATCGTCGCCTACGGCGCCGCGCTGGTCGGCGTGCTGCTCTTCCTGGGCGCCTCGCTGGTCGACGCCCGCCGGCGCCAGGCCGCGGGCGTGCCGTCCCGGCCGGTCACCGACATCGTGCTGCGCACCGTCCTGCTGGCGATCGTCGCCTTCCTCGCCGCCTACACGCTCAACCAGTACAAGGGCCTGCCGCTCGCGCTGCTGATCTTCCTGATCTTCATCGTGGTGCTGGACTTCGTGCTGCGCCGCACCTCGTACGGACGCCAGGTGTTCGCGCTCGGCGGCAACATCGAGGGCGCCCGGCGGGCCGGCATCAACGTGTCCTGGATCCGGATCAGCGTCTTCACGATCTGCTCCACCATGGCGGCCGTCGGCGGCCTCTTCCTGGCCGCGCAGATCCAGTCGGCCAGCCAGACCTCCGGCGGCGGCAACCTGCTGATGAACGCGATCGCGGCGGCCGTCATCGGCGGCACCAGCCTCTTCGGCGGGCGTGGCAAGACCTGGTCGGCGCTGCTCGGCGCGCTGGTGATCGCCTCGATCCAGTCCGGGATGAACATCGAGGGCCTGAGCAACGCGATCCAGTTCATGATCACCGGTGCGGTGCTCCTCGCCGCCGTCGTGGTCGACTCGCTCGCCCGGCGCACCCAGAAGGCCGCCGGGCGCGCATGACGGGCCCCTCGCGGGCCCTATGCTGCGGGACATGCCGAGTGAGCTGCGCCTCCACCAACCGGACACTGATCTCGCGTTCATCCTGCGCGAGACCGAGCTGAAGCCCGTCCCGTTCGTCCCCGAGATCCGCCTGCACATGGCGGACGACGCGATCGCCCTCTGGGAGACCACCGAGAAGGCCCGCGGCAAGGCCGGACTGCCGCCGCCGTTCTGGGCGTTCGCGTGGGCGGGTGGCGTCGCCGTCACCCGGCACGTGCTCGACCACCCGGAACTCGTCGCCGGGCGCAGCGTGCTCGACGTCGCCGCCGGGTCGGGCGTGGTGGGCGTCGCCGCGGCGCTGAGCGGGGCCGCGTCGGTGCGCGCCGCCGAGATCGACGCCTACGCGGTCGCCGCGATCGGGCTCAACGCCGAGGCCAACGGGGTCCGGGTGGAGGGCGCCCTGGTGGACCTGGTCGACGGCGACGGCGCCCCGGCGGACGTCGTCCTCGCCGGGGACGTCTTCTACGAACGGGCCATGGCCGCCCGGTTCCTGCCCTTCCTCGAACGGGCCGCGGCGCGCGGCGCCACCGTCATCGTCGGCGACCCGGGCCGCGCCTACCTGCCCCGCGACCGGTTCACCGCGCTCGCCGCGTACGAGGTGCCGGTGGTCGCCGACCTGGAGGACACGGCCGTCAAGACGACGACGGTGTGGCGGCTCGGCCGGTAGTGCCCGGCAGGCGGAATTCCCGGTGCCGGGGCGATCGGGCCTGCTAGACACGGGCCCATGACCGACGACATCGCCCTGCGCACCGCCACCCCCGACGAGATACCCGCCCTGCTCGCCCTGTGGGCCGCCGCCGCCAAGGGCACCAGCATCTCGGACGACGAGGCCGGCGTGGCCGCCCTGCTCGCGCGCGACCCGCACTGCCTCCTCGTCGCCACCCCGGCCGACGACCCGGCCACCCTGCTCGGCACCGTCATCGCCGGCTGGGACGGCTGGCGCGCCCACCTGTACCGCCTCGCCGTCGACCCCGCCCACCGCCGCCGGGGCATCGGCGCCGCCCTGCTCGCCGCCGCCGAGGAGCGCCTGGCCGCGCTCGGCGCCCGCCGGATCGACGCGATGGTCCTGGACGAGAACGAACTCGGCCACCGCACCTGGAAGGCGGCCGGCTACGCCCCCGAACCGCAGTGGAGCCGCTGGGTGAAGCCCCTGCCGCGCTGAGCCGGCGCCACTCCCGTACGGCTCGACGTTCGGACGGCCGCCGACCGCTGGCGGCCGTCCCGGGCGCGTGGTCGGCTGGGGCCCATGCGTGCCCGAACGATCCCGTTCCGGCGCGCCCCAGCCGAATCCGAGCACGGACAAGGGGCCACCCATGACCATGACCGACCAGGACCTCGAACTCGCCTCGCCCGAGGCCGCCGCCGCCCTCCTCAGCCACCAGCCCGACCTGGAGCAGGCCCTCGCCTACTTCCACCAGTACATCGCGCCGCCCACGGCGATCAACCTCTCCGTCGCCGAGAACGTCCTGCTCTACCAGCACTCGCTGAAGGACCGGCTCGGCGCGATCAAGCTGATCCCGGAGCGGTCCACCCAGTACCAGCCCTCGATGGGCACCCCGGACTTGCGCAAGCACGTCGCCGCCCTGCTCACCCGGGCGTTCGGCCCCAAAGTCAACCCGAACCACGTGTTCGGCGTGGCCGGGGTCTCCTCCGCGCTGGAGTGCGTGGCCTTCGCCCTCAAGGGGCTCCCCGCGAGCGACAAGCCGCTGAAGGACGGCGACGGGGTGCTGATCCCGGCGCCGTACTGGCAGGGCTTCAACTGGTCGTTCGAGACGCGGCCCAAGCTGAAGTGCGTCCCGGTGAACCTGCCGACCACCGGGGACAAGCGATTCCAGCTCACCCTGAAGCTCATCCAGGACGCGTACGCCGCCCAGAAGAAGCCGCCCCGCCTGCTCGTCCTCACGAACCCGCACAACCCGCTGGGCGTCAACTACCCCAAGGCGCTGCTGGAAGAGATCTACACGTGGGCGCTCGGGCACGACCTGCACGTCATCTCCGACGAGATCTACTGCCACTCCCAAGTCGCCGGGGCCACGCGGAAGTTCACGAGCGCGGTGGCCCTGGACGCGTACAAGCCGAAGGCGAACGCGGCGCGCATCCACGTGGTCTGGGGCTTCGCCAAGGACTTCGGCCTGTCCGGGTTCCGCACCGGGTTCGTCATCTCGACGAACGAGACCGTGGCCCACACCATGACGGGCGCCAAGACCCCCAAGCCGGTTCAGGCGCTGCCGTGGTTCAGCCCGTTCGACTCGCTGAAGACGTACACCATGGACAGCCTGCTGACCGCCACCGTCGACGGCACCAAGGAGCTGTACACGACGCAGGCGATGACGGACTACCCCAGGCTGCTCACCGAGAGCTTCGAGACGGTCAAGGCCGCCCTGGACAAGGCGAAGATCGCGTACGTCCACCATGACGGGGACAACGCCGCCCAGTTCTTCTGGCTCGACCTCACCAAGTACCTCGGCAAGCACTGCAGCAACGGCGAGGACGAGAGCCCGGTGGTGCCGGTGCCGTTCGCCGGCACGGACAAGGACGAGGACTGGCTGTACCGGTACCTCATGGCCAAGCCCACCGAGGTCACGCTCCTGCCGGGCACCGTCATGCACAGCCCCGCACCCGGCTTCTTCCGGATGTGTTACACGGCCCGCCCGGCGAGCCGACGAGGTCGCCCGGCCGGGTCAGCTCGGCGGAGCCCTCGAAGGTCGCGATCCCGAAGTCCAGCAGGACGACCCGGCCGGTGCCGCGCTCCAGCAGCACGTTGGCCGGCTTGACGTCCCGGTGCAGCACGCCCAGCTGGTGCCCGCGGTGCAGCGCGGCCAGCACCTGGCTGCCGACCTCGGCGGCGGCGCGCGGCTGGAGGGTGCCGTCCTGGCTGATCACGTCGGCCAGCGAGCGGCCGTCGACCAGTTCCATCACGATCCACGGCCGGCCGTCCTGCTCCAGGACGTCGTGCACGGTGATGACGCCGGGGTGCTTGATCCGGGCCGCCGCGCTCGCCTCGCGCTTCATCCGGGCGTGCAGGATCTGCAGCTCGTCCTCGGGGAGGTGGTTGACGGTCAGCTCCTTGACCGCGACCTCGCGGTCCAGCATCCGGTCCCAGGCCCGCCAGACGGTGCCCATGCCGCCCCGGCCGAGCCGCTCGCCCAGTTCGTACCGCCCGGCCAGCAGCCGCTCCGTCTCGGCCGTCTCCGGCCGGTCCTGCACGCCCATCGGCGACCGCTCCCCCTCGCTTCGGCTGCCGTCACTGCGACGGAGGGCCTGGTGCAGACCTCTGTTCGAACAAATCCCACGCACACATTAGGCCCACCTCGCCGACCCCGGTAATCTCCCCGGTCCGCCGCATCGGCGAACCCGGACGGGGCCGGGCCGTCAGCCCGCGAACATCACCACGGCGGCCACCCCCAGCACCAGCAGCAGGAATACGCCTCCGACCAGCAGCGGCCCCAGCAGGGCCGGGGGTATCCGGGGCGGGTCGCCCCCGTCCGTCCGCGCCCCGCGCCCGACGGACGGCACGGCGGCGGCCCGGCCGCGCCCGCGCGGGATCTTCACCAGCGGCCCGTCCGGCCGCAGCACGACCTCCCGGGCCGCCCGCTCGCCGCCGGTCGGCTCCGGCGCCCCCGCCAGCAGCGCCGCCAGCTCCCGGCGGACGTCTTCGGCCGTCGGCCGCAGGGTCGGATCGGGCTGGAGCAACCGGTCGACCAGCGGCGCCAGCGGCCCGCAGGCCGCCGACGGCGCGCGCCGCCCGTCCCGGACGGCCGTCACCAGCTCCGGCACCCCGTCCTCGGGGTAAGGCGAACGCCCGGTCAGCAGCCGCTGCAGCAGCACCCCGAGCGCCCAGCAGTCCCCCGCCGGGCCGCCGTCCAGCGGCCAGCGCTCCGCCACCGGGCCAACCAGGGTGGCCCGCACGTCGTACCGGCGGCGCCCGCCGGGCCCGCCGAGGTCCTCGGCCAGCGCCTCCTCGGCCACCCCGGACAGCAGCCCGCCGAGCATCGCCGCGCCGTCCTCGCAGACCAGCACCGACTCGACGGTCAGGTTGCCGTGGCTGAGCCCGGCCTCGTGCAGCGCGCGCAGCGCACCCGCGAGGTCCGCCGCCAGCTCGGCCGCGCGGTACGGCGGCACCGGCCCCTCGGCGACGAGTTCGGCCAGCGGCACCCCGGCCGGCCGCTCCTCGACCGTCCACAGGAGCTCGCCGTCGACGAACGCCCCGACCCCGCGCAACAGCCGCGGGTGCCAGGCCGGCGCCGTCGAGCCCACCGCCGCGACCCGCCGGACCAGCCGGTCGGCCTGCGGCGGCGTCCCGTCCTCCGGATCGTGACCGCCGGTCAGCAGCGCGGGCAGCTCCAGGGCGCGCAGCAGCACCGGCTCGCCGGTGCCCTCGTCCACCGCGACCGCCCGCAGCGCCCCCGGACGGTCCGTCAGCCGGTAACGGCCCGCCAGCACCTGTCCGGGGCCTGCTCGCATGCCAGTTCCTCTCGCTCACCGAGCAGCCTACTGAGCGGCCTGTCGAGCGGCTCCCCTAGGCTCGGTCCACGGACTGGACCGATCCGATCGACACCGCCTGCCGAGCCGCCGGCAACGCCAACCGGGCGACGCAGGCCGAGGCCGTACGCACGGTCGAGGCGTCCGTGGTCGACGGTGACCAGCCCGTCGCCTCCACCGCCGGACGCCACCCCGACCACTTCCGCAAGGGCGCGCTCGTCCTGACCACCCACCGGCTGCTCTCCCTGAAGGACGGGAAACCGCCGGTGCCGGTTCCGCTTGCGGCCGTCACGGACGCGATCGTGGCGCGGACCCGGCGGGGCGGCGACGTCCTGACGGTCGTCTCGCTGACCGGCTCGCACCACTTCGAGGAGGTGGCCGGGGCCGGGGAGTTCGCCGAGCGGCCCAGGACCACCGCCCGGGCCGCCCGGAACGCGGGCCGCGTTACGGCGCGGGCTGGAAGCTGGCGAACGCCTGGTCCCTGGCCTGGGTGTTGGCCGGGGCGGTCCAGTCCGCGTCCGGCGTGGTCCAGTAGATCGCGTAGCCGTACTTGGCCGGGCTGCCGGTCACGAAGCCGCGGTTGAGCGAGTGCGTCTTCGGCGTGCCGTTGGTCCACTCCCAGTCGGCCGCGTTGCTCCACTGCCGGTAGTTGACCGTCGCGAGGTTGACCCGCTGGTAGTTGGTCACCTGCCCGCGCAGACCGGGCTCGGCGTCCTGCCAGTCCGCCAGGGCGCTCGGGTCGGGGCTGGTGGTCCACTCGATCCGCAGGGTGCTGCCGTTGCCCTGGAAGGTCCGCCGGGTGGGCTCCGAGCCGCTCTGCTGGAGCCAGTCCGGCAGCACGACCGAGAAACCGCTCGGGTCCTTGAACAGGTGGTACCCCGCCGGCACCGCACCGCCCGGGGCCGGCTGGGCCGCGCTCGGCGTGGCGGCCGGGGCCGGGGCCTGGGTCGGGGTGGGGACCGGGGTGGGCGTCGCCACCGGGGCCGGCGCCTGACCGCCCGCGGGGGTCGTCGCCGCGCCGTCCGGGGCCGGCTGCGGGGCCGCCTCGGTGCCGGCCGGCGCGGGCTCGGACGCCGCCGGGCTCGGCGCGGCGGTCGGCGCCGAGGACCCGCTCGGGGTCGCCTCCGTG
>NZ_JBFBDY010000250.1:0-9231 GCF_040683475.1 Kitasatospora sp. NPDC093558
ACACCGCCCTCGCCGACGGCCGGGTCCCGCTGCCCGCCGACCCGCGCTCCGTCGAGGCCTACCTGACGGACACCCGCGACACCGACACCCTGCTCCGGACGCTGCTCCGCGAGGACACCCGCGCCCGCCGCCTGGCCGAGGCCCTGGGAGCCGACCCCGAAAACGTCGTCGGCCTGCAGGGACAATGATCACGAACCACGAAAGGGGCCGGGACATGCAGGTGACCACCGCGGGGATACCCTGATCAGCCACTTCGCAGCACTCGGCCCCGCCGAGCCGAAACTCGACGGGGCTGTGTGGAGCTGCCTGCGGCTCAGCGGGTGGTGTAGCCGCCGTTGGCGAAGAGGGTCTGGCCGGTGATCCACCAGCCGTCGGTGGCGAGGAACGTGACGATCGGGGCGATGTCCTCGATCTTCGTCAGGTCGTTGCCCATCGCCTGCGACTTGTGGAACGCCACGCGCTCCGGGGTCTCCTGGCCGTAGAAGAACGGGGTGTCCATCGGGCCCGGGGCGATGTTGTTCACCGAGATCCCGCGCGCGGCGAACTCCTTGGCCGCGGCCCGCGTGTAGTGCTCGACCGGGGCCTTGGCGCCCGCGTACGTCGAGTAGCCGTCGGTGAACGCGGCGAGCAGCGAGGTGACGATGGTGATGACCTTGCCGCCGTCGTTCAGCTGCTTGCCCGCCTCACGGATGAAGAAGTACGCGGCCTTGGCGTTCACGGCGTGCATCACGTCGTACTCGGCTTCGGTGGTCTCCACGATCGGCTTGCGCAGCACCATGCCGGCCGTGTTCACGGCGACGTCGACACCGCCGAAGGTCTCCTTCGCGACCGCGAAGACCCGCTCGACCTCGGCCGGCTTGGTCAGGTCGCCCTGCACGGCGACCGCCTCGCCGCCCGCCGCCTTGATCGCGTCGACCGTCGCCCCGGCGTCCGCCGCGGTCCCGTCCGAGTGGTAGTGCACGACGACCTTCGCGCCGTCGGCACCGGCGTTGCGGCTGATCAGCCCGCCGAGGTTCTTCGCACCGGCGCCGACCAGGACGACCTTGCCCGCCAGGGAGTGGTTGCTGCTCATGATCTACGGCTCCTCGCCAGATGGGGGATGTGTTCGCCGCACCACTGTCCGCCGCGCGGGCGGCCCAGGGCTTGAACGATCGAGCGGAGCATGGAACAAACCGCTCACGATCCCGCCCGACACACCCGGCCATCGTCCATTCCATTCGGCATTCGTCCCCCGAACGGACCAGAATCGACGGTATGACCACCCGAGCGACGTCCCTGTCCGCCATCAAGCCGCACCTGCTCCGGCTCTCCGGCAGCGGCCAGGACCTCGACGAAGCCGTGGTCGAGCGCGGCCTGGAACGGGCCGCCACCGGGCACGCGCCGATGGAGGAGGGCCCCACCCGGCACGTCCTCGCCGTCCACGCGGGCACCTCGGCCGACCTCGCCTGGTCCGCCGACGGCCGGCCCCGGCGCGAGCGCTTCCACCGTGGCCAGGCCCTCCTCAACCCGGCCGGCTGGGCGTCGCGCCCGCGCTGGGGGCAGGACGCCGAACTGATGCTCGTCGCCCTCGAACCGGCCTGGCTGGAGAAGCTCGCCACCGAGAGCGACCTGCCGGGCCCCCTGGAGCTCACCCCGCGCTTCCACATCACCGACCCGTTCCTCACCATGCTCGTCGAACGCCTGGTCGCCGAGTACGAGGGGCCGGGCCCGGCCGACCCGCTCTACGCGCAGTCCCTGCTCCAGGCCCTCGCCGCCCACCTCATCCGCACCGCCGCCACCCGCGGCCCCGGCCTGCCCGAACGCGAGGGCAGCCTCACCCCGAAGCGGCTCGACCGGGTCGTCGACCACATGAACGGCTACCTCGACGGCCGGCTCTCACTCACCGACCTCGCCGCCGTCGCCGGCGTCAGCCCGTCCCACTTCACCCGCGCCTTCCGCGCCTCCACCGGCCAGTCCCCGCACCAGTACCTCGTCCGCCTGCGCCTCGAACACGCCCGCCGCGCCCTGCTCACCACCGACACCCCCATCGCCGCGATCGCCCAGCTCTGCGGCTTCGCCGACCAGAGCCACCTCACCCGCACGATGCGCCTGCACACGGGCATCACCCCGTCCGCCCTCCGGGCGAGCCGCGAGCGTCACTGACATCGACACCTCGGGGAGGCCCGGCGCGCCCCGGACCCGAGGGCAGCCGATTCGGCGCTCCCCGAGCGCCGTTCGACCGTGCCGTAGTGGCTTCCGTACGCTCCCCGGCGCACACAGGGCTCGATGAGCACCGCTCATGTGACGGAGGGTCAGCGGTGTCGCAAGAAGCGGGGCGGCTCGACGGGCAGCAACTCCTGGACCGGCCCGCACCCTCGTCCTGGCCTGCGACGAACACGACGCCAAGCCCTACCGCTGGACCTACGACGGCAGCCCGCTCAAAGCCGCATGAACCCCCGAAGGATCAACGCGGCGCTGCACTAGTACGGGAAGAGTACTTCCGGATTGTTCGGCGAGGGGCCGTCCAGCAGCGGACGGTGGATCCCCTTCAGCGTCTGGTCGAAGAACGCTGTCACGTACTCGCGGGTGATCACCACCCCGCGTTCCGGGGAGAGGGGCGGCGTCGGGAACCCGGCCTCCTCCAGAAGCAGGTCCAGGTCGGAGAAGCTGAAGTGGTCGGCGCCGGCGACCGTCAGCCACTTCTTGTAGCCGCCGAGGGCGGCCCAGGTCTGGTCCCACGTGGTGTCGTGGCCGCCGACCGGGTGGTTGTCGGCCGCACCCAGCATGAGGAGCGGCCGGTTGATCTGGCCGGGCATCGGGGCCGGGTGGAAGCTGCCGTCCATGTTCACTCCGGCCCGTACTCGCGGGTCGGCGATCATCGTGGCGGCGGCCGCCGCTCCGCCGAGGGAGTGTCCGGCCATGCCGATCTCGTGCTTGTCGATGAGGTGTGCCAGGCGCCACGCGGTATTGCCATGCGTCAACTGGTCGATCACGAAGGACACGTCCAGCGCGCGGCCGGCGGCGACGGAGTCGAAGTCGAGCGCCGGGTCATCGCAGATCGCGCACGGTGGCGTCCGGCCGTTCGCCAGCGTCTCGCCGCTGTCCTCGTAGGTGTGGCCGACGAGCGCGACGACGTAGCCGTGACTGGCCAGGTCGGTCGCGAGCGCGGTGAGCGTCATGCGCGGGTCCTCGTACGCGGGTGAGAGGACCACCAGCGGATACTTGCCGCGCTGCGGCCGCGCGCCGTCGAAGGCGTGAGTGGTGACGCCGGAAAGGGTCTGTGGGGTGACGCCGTAGCTCGCCGGCAACTTCCGCCGCTGGAGGACTCCGGCTGCCTCGGCGAGGGTCATGTAAGGGGCTGGAGTCCCGGTCCCGGGGACGGCCGGGTAGACCATCGTGACGGTCAGTTGGCGGGGGCCGGACGACGGCACCCACGGGTCGGGACGGCTCGCGTCGGTGAGGTGGATGACGTCCTCGCCGGCGGCGTAGGGGCCGGTCGGCGCGGGGAGCGTGCCTTGGAAGGACCGCGTGGGCGCGGTGGCCGTGGCCGTGGCCGGTGCGGTGTCGAACGCGTGCGTGGCCACCGGTGTGGCCGACGGTGTGGTCGTGGCGGCGAACCCGGCGCCGGTTCCGGTGACGAGGGCGGCGAGCGCCAGCACCGCGACAGCGCTGATACGGAGATTGCGTTTCATGGGATCGACGCTAGGTTCCGCAGCTCCGTATCGAATCAGCCCGTGGATGTAAGCATTCCGGTGTCGTTCGTAGCCTCCGCGAGGTACCGGAGTAATCCGCCGGGAGTACTGGCGCGGGGTTCCCTTCGCCGGCATCGTCGAGCGCCACCTTCGTCCTGGCCTACGACGAACACGACGCCAAGCCCTACCGCTGGACCTACGACGGCAGCCCACTCAAAGCCGCATGAACCCCCGAAGGATCAACGCGGCGCTGCACTAGAGCACCACGACGGCGAGCGCGAGCGCGATCAGCACCATCGACAGCCCCACCGCCACGAACCCGTACTCCAGCGGCCGCCGTTCGCGCCCCTCGACGAGCACCTGGCGGGGGTCGGCCGGGTCGTAGCGCAGCGCCACGTAGCCGCCGTCCGGCAGGGGGTGACGCCGGGTGGACGGGACGGGGGAGAAGACCTCGACGACCCGGCCGTCCTCGGTCTCGAACTGCAGCAGCGGACGTGGCGGCGAGGCCCGGTCCTCGGGAGCCGGGACGCGCTCGCGCACCAGCGCCCGCACCGGCACCCCGTCCCGGCGCAGCCGCCGTACCTCCCGCAACCCGACCACCCCGGCGAGGTAGGCGACCACGCCCCCCAGCCCGCCGAACACCACCAGGGCGAACCCGGCCGTCCCACCCACCACGCCTCCCAACCCGCGCCGTCGTCCCAGGACTTCCAGTATCGAGGAGTCCTGGCCTTCTTCGGCGCGGGTGGCGGGGAGCCGGTGTCGGCGAGCACGGTGATGCGAGCAAGGCGCAGATGGAGACCGAGCGCCGACGTGCCGTATCAGTGGTGTCCGAGGTGCCGTGCATCGGGCCAGATGCCGTCCGCAGGCATGTCCAGCCGGTCCGTCAGCGGTCGCCGCCACTCGGGGGTGGCAGTCGGCTCACCCCAGTAATCGGTCACACGGACCGCCTTGCCCTCCTGGAGCTCCGCGATGCTGACGTTTCGGTAGAGCCGGCCATCGCCGTAGTCACACGTCCACTCGACGACGATCACGTCATCGCTCAGGTGGAGGCGGCGGCCTACTTCGAGGGTCAGTTCGGGGAAGTTCCCCTCGACTTCGCCGACGAGCTCGCTGGTGCGTACCACCTCACCCATCTGCGGCCACTGGCGCTCGACGTCGTCGGCGAGAGGAACGCCGAGGATGTAGGCCAGTCGGGTGCGCCCGTTCGGCGCTGCTGCCGGCTCACTCATGGCATCGGTTGCCTGCCGGGCGCCACGGGTGCGATACGTCGCCTGTTGTGATCACGATGGTCTCCTCTGCGCGCGGACCCGGGCGTGCCGTTCAGACCTCGCCGAGGGGGACGCCCGGGTCGGCGAGGCGGGCCGGGTCCACCACCCGCTTCGACCGGACGAGTTCGCGGATCGGGTCGGTGACGTCCCAGATGTTGACGTTCATGCCGGCGAGGACCCGGCCCTCTGCCAGCCAGAAGGCGATGAACTCGCGGGTGGCCGGGTCGCCGCGGAAGACGACGCGGTCGTAGCCGCCGGGGTCGACGTAGCCGACGTACTCCATGCCGAGGTCGTACTGGTCGGTGAAGAAGTACGGGACGCGGTCGTACACCGCGTCGTCCTCGCCGAGCATCGCGCGGGCGGCGGTCTGGGGCTGGTTGACGGCGTTGGCCCAGTGCTCGACGCGGATGTGGCGGGCGAACAGCGGGTGGTAGGCGTTGGCGACGTCGCCGGCGGCGTAGACGTCGGGGGCGGAGGTGCGCAGGTGCTCGTCGGTCTTGATGCCGTTGACGATCTCCAGTCCGGCGGCCTTGGCGAGGGCGATGTCCGGGGCGATGCCGATGCCGACGATGACGACGTCGGCCGGCACGGTGGTGCCGTCACCGAGGCGCACGCCCGTCACCGTGCGGCCGGTGCCGGTGAGTTCCTCGACGCTGACCTCGAAGCGCAGGTCGACGCCGTGGTCGCGGTGAAGGTCGGCGAAGACCTGGGCGACCTCGCGGCCGAGCACGCGCAGCAGCGGGAGTTCGGCGGCCTCCAGCACGGTGACCTCGGCGCCCGCCGTCCGGGCGGCGGCGGCCGTCTCCAGGCCGATCCAGCCGGCGCCGATCACCGCGACCCGGGCGCCGGGCCGCAGCGCCGCCTTGATCCGGTCGCTGTCCTCGACGCGGCGCAGGTAGAGCACGCCGTCCTGATCGGCGCCTGGCACCGGCAGGCGGCGCGGCACCGAGCCGGTGGTGAGCAGCAGTTTGGCGTACCCGATCCGCCCGTCGTCGGCGAGGGTCACGGTGTGCGCGGCGGGGTCGATCGCCGAGACGGCGGTGCCGAGCCGCAGCGTGACGTCGTTCTCGGCGTACCACTGCGGCGGGTGGACGTAGATCTTCTCGCGGGCGGTCGTGCCGAGCAGGTAGCCCTTGGACAGCGGCGGCCGCTCGTACGGGCGCTCGTGCTCGTCGCCGATCAGGACGATGCCGCCCCGGTGCCCCGCCTCGCGCAGCGCCTGGGCGGCCTTGGCACCGCCGAGCGACGCGCCGACGATGACGATCGGTGCTTCCCGCCCAGGGTCGGTTCCCATGCTGAACTCCTCGCTGTCCGGCCCTAATCGACGGCCAGCTTCCCGCTTCGGCCGTGGGGTGTCGAGACCGCGGCGGGCGCGCCGCCACCGGCTCCCCCGTTCGGGTGAAGCGTGGCGGACGGTTCCCCCTCAGGTGCAGCCGTGTTCGTAGGAGACGCGCGGCGTGGGGTCCTTCTCCGGGAGCTTTACCTCCTCGGGCGCGGTGGTGCCGTCCGCGTGCCGGACCCGGGCGTGCAGGAGGCCCACCGGCAGCCACGGCGTCGGGACGGCGTAGACGATGCGGTGGCCGAATGCGGTCCCGAACCGCCCGAAGCGCTCGGCGCTGAGGCGCTGGTCGCCGCAGGCGAGGTCCGTGATCTCCTCCTGGTCGGCGTAGAGGAAGGTCACCCAGTGGCCGCCGTGCGTGCTCGCCTCATTGAGGGGCTGCACGGCGGGTGTGCCGTCGCCGGGAAGGGGGCTGGACGTGCAGCCGACTTCCCGGGTGTCGGAGTCGTCGGGGAGGCGGAACTCCCGCGCGGTGCAGAGCCGGCCGTCGGGCAGGGGCCAGAAGTACCAGATCGTGCCGCTGTCGTCCCGGTAGTGCGCCCACTGGCCCGTGGGCTGGTTCTCCTTCGCGGTGGCGGCGCGGATCCTCGCCAGGCCCGCCGCGACGTCGCCGGGGGCCGGCAGCGCGAGCGCGCTCGGCGGGATGGTGGCGGACGGCGCCGGGCCGGCGTGCGTGGAGGTGGTGCAGGAGGCCAGGAAGGCCAGGGCCAGCCCCGTGACCGCCGGGATGACGGCATGGCGGCGCAGCGAGTCGAGTGTCACGATTCCCCCCGTGGACGACTGCGGTGAGTCTACGGTCAACTCGTCTACGGGCGTGGCTTACGGCTGCGTCGCGTCGCGGACCAGCGCCGTGTCGGTGAACTGCTCGAAGCGCACGATCCGGCCGCCGCGCACGACGAAGTGGTGGGCGACGCGCACCGCGAGGGGTTTGCCGGTGGTCTTGTGGACGGCCGTGTAGCGGGCCAGGACCACGACGTTCTCGCCGTCCACGACGTAGGTGTCGTCGTGCGCCGTCCAGTTCTGCCACTCGGCGTCGAGGCGTTCCATGACGTGGTTCGTGACGCCCTTGGGGGTGCGGTAGGTGCCGGCGAGGGGGAAGCCGGCCATCTCGGTCCACTCGACGTCGTCGGCGAGGGTGGCGCGCAGGGCGGCGAGGTCGCCGCGGGCGGAGGCGAGGTACTGGCGGCGGACGACGTCGGCCGGGGCGGCGGACTCGTTGAACGCGGCGGTCTCGCGCGGGATTTCGATCATCGAAGCCTCAGCCCCAGGTCATCTCGCCCATGGCGACCTTGGTGCCCAGGTCGACGGCGATCGCCAGGCCGAGGTCCGGGAACCGCTTCTCCAGCGCCTGCTTGGCGGCGGCGGCGTCCGGGGAGCGGCCGATCTCGGTCTCGAAGGCGCGCAGGTAGTCGCGGGTGTGGAAGACGGAGGTGAGGTTGGTGGGCGCGCCCGCGGTGCGGTGGCCGGCCGCGACGAACTGCGGTTCCAGGGCTTCGATGCCGTCCAGCAGGTCGATCCAGGCGGCCCGTTGCTCGGGGGCGGGGGTGTCGGCGGTCCACACGTGCAGGCCCTCGAAGAGCAGCACGCCGCCGAGGACGGCGTGGTGGTGGTGCTGCCACAGGTAGTGCCGGTCGGGCAGGTGGAAGTCGGCGCCGCGCAGCTCGAACCGGTGGCCTTCGAAGACGAGTTCGTCGCCGTGCAGCGGCTCCGGCCGCACCAGCCGGGTGGGCAGTTCGGGGCCGAGGTGCGCCCAGGCCTTGAGCTTGGCCTCGTACGTGTCCTGGATGTGCTGGACGGTGGACGGGGTGGCGAGGAAGCGGGCCTCGGGGAAGGCGTCCTGGACCTCCTGCGCGCCGAAGTAGAAGTCCGGGTCGCCGTGGCTGACGAACACCGTGGTGAGCCGCTTGCCGGTGGCCCGGATCCGCTCGGCGAGGCTGCGGCCGTCGGAGCGGGTGAAGCCGGCGTCCACCAGCAGGGCGTCGTTCGGGCCGGTGACGAGGACGGAGGTCTTGTTGAGGGAGCTGTCAGGGCTGTCGATGACCTCGAAGTCGAGCGCGCTCATGCGCCCGCCTCCCTTCGGTCGGCGGGCGCTTCGCGCAACCCGCACCTTTCGATGATTCGCTCGCTTCGCTCGCTCATTGTTGCGGGGGTCCTTCCACGGGACAGGCGTCGCTGCCAGCATCGGCTGGCCGACGCCCGTCCGCATCCGGAGGGGGAGCGCACCGGCGTCACTCCGCGGGCCCCAGCCGCAGCACCGCCACCGCCCCCGTCAGCGTGGCGACGGCCAGCGTCGACCACAGCACCCCGGGCCCGGCCGCCAGCAGCGCCGTCAGCACCGCGGGCGCCGCTGCCCGGCCCACGCCCATCGACAGCTCCCAGCGGGCCAGCGCCCGCCCCAGCAGGTGCGGCGGCGCGACGGCCGTCACCAGGGCCGTGCCGGAGCCGGTGTAGAGGATCTCGCCCAGCGTGAACAGCACCGCGACCACCGCGACCCCCGCCGCGCCCGGCGTGCCGCCCAGCGAACCGGCCGCCCAGAAGCCCACGAACGACAGCGACAGCGCGAGCCCGGCGGCCGCCATCACGACGCGCCGCGGCCGGTGCGCGAGGCGCAGCACGAGGGCCAGCTGGAGCGCGATCACCAGCACCGTGTTGCCGACGAACACGCCGGACGACCACGCGGGCGAGGCCTGGAGGTGCAGCACGAGCAGCGCGGGCAGGGCCACCTCCAGCACGTCGAAGCAGAAGGCGTACGGCACGTTGGCGAGGCTGAGCAGGGTGATCCGCCGCATCGGCGTACGGGGGCTACGGGGGTCGGCCTGAGGAGCGTCGACGGGAGCAGCGGGAGCCGGGGGAGCCGTGACCCGAAGCGAGTGGACGAGCGCGGCGGCGCCGAGGCACGCCAGGCCCGTCACCCCCGCGAGCAGCCGGATCGCGCCCTCGCCGCCGGTCACCG
>NZ_JBFBDY010000251.1:0-9228 GCF_040683475.1 Kitasatospora sp. NPDC093558
CTCCTCCCAGGCCACGGCCGCCGCCAGCACCGCCGAGACGTCCTCCGGTGCGGCGCCCGCGATCCGGGCGCCGGACAGGGGGTGCCCCGGCTGTGACGCGGCCCGCTCCAGCGCGGGGACGCGGCCGGCCTCGTCGACGGCGAGGACCGTCAGACCGGCGTCGCGCGGCTCCAGGAGGAACCGTTCCTGCTTGAAGGTGCCGGCGCCGAGTACCAGCAGCGCGTCGTTGTGCGGGATCACCGCTCGCCCCCGCTCTCCAGCCGGTCCAGGAGGTACCTGAGGGTCCCTCCGGACAGCAGGACGTTCCATTCCCCGGCGGAGTGCACGTCGGCCCGGGTGGTGAAGGCGGTGCCGCCCGCGCGGACCCCGGCCAGCCCGGTCTCCCGCACCCTGTCCAGGTCCAGCGCGAACTCCTCGTGCCCGGTCAGGCCGAGCGAGGCCCACGACTCCCCTTCCGGGAGCAGCAGGGGCAGGATTCCGACCGCGCAGAGGTTCGCCCGGTGGATGCGTTCGAAGCTCTGCGCGAGGACCGCCCGGACGCCCAGCAGCCGCGGGCCCTTCGCCGCCCAGTCGCGGGACGAGCCCATCCCGTAGTTGGCGCCGGCCAGGACGATCAGCGGCGTGGCGCTGTGCGCGTACCGCTCGGCGGCGTCGAAGACCGGAAGGCGCTCACCGGTCGGCAGGTGCAGCGTGTCGCCGCCGCTGTCCCCGGGCGGAAGGAGCCCGTTGTGCAGCCGCGGGTTGGCGAACGTGCCGCGCGCCATCACCTCGTGGTTGCCGCGCCGGGAGCCGTAGGAGTTGAAGACGGTGACGCCGCGCCCGCCGAGGTACTCCCCCGCGGGCGAGTTGCGCCTGATGGCGCCCACCGGGGAGATGTGGTCGGTGCTGACGTCGTCGCCCAGCGCGACCAGCGCCCGGGCGCCGTGCAGCGAGGCGAGGGCCGGCGCCTCGTCCAGGTACGCGGGCGGGCGGACGTAGGTCGACTGCTCGTCCCACGCGTAGACCGCGCCGCTCTGCGCCGGGATGTCCGCCCAGCCCGCGGGCGGTTCGACGGCGGCGGTGAAGGCCTCGGGGGTGAGGAACTCGGCTTCCAGCGCGGCCAGTTCGGCACTGTCGGGCCACAGGTCCCGCAGGTGGACCGGAGTTCCGTCGCGGTCGACGCCCAGCGGGTCGCGCTCGGGGTCGAGCCGGACGTGACCGGCCAGCGCGAGCGCCACGACGAGCGCGGGCGAGGCCAGGTAGCCCGCCTTGACCTGGGCGTGGACGCGGGACTCGAAGTTCCGGTTCCCGCTCAGGACCGCGCAGACGGCCAGGCCGTGGTCCTCGACCGCCGAGGCGATCTCGTCCGCCAGCGGCCCGCTGCCGCCGTTGCACGTCATGCACCCGTGCCCGGTGACGTGGAAGCCCAGCTGCTCCAGGGCCGGGAGCAGGCCGGCCGCCTCCAGGTAACGGGCCACCGCCCGCGAGCCCGGGGAGAGGCTCGTCTTGACGTGCGCCGGCACCGTCAGTCCGCGCTCGACGGCCTTGCGGGCCAGCAGCCCCGCGGCCAGCATCGCCGTCGGGTTGGAGGTGCTGGTGCAGGAGGTGATGGCGGCGATGACGATGTCCCCGTCGCGCAACCCGCTCTCCGCCGAGCGGATTTCGGGCTGGAGCGCGGCGAAGGAGTCCGGCAGCCCGCTCAGCGGGATCCGCTGGTGCGGGAAGCTCGGCCCGGCGAGGCTCGCCGTCACCTCGCCCAGGTCGAAGTCGACGGTCCGGCCGAACACCGGCTCGGGGCCCTGCCGGAACAGCCGCTGCTGCCGGCAGTACTCCTCGACCAGGCGGACCGACTCCTCCGGCCGCCCGGTGGAGCCCAGGTACCGTACGGTCTCCTCGTCCACCGGGAAGAAGGCGCACATCGCCCCGTACTCGGGGGCCATGTTCGCGATGGTGCAGCGGTCGGGCGCGGACAGCGCGCCGACGCCGGGCCCGGTGAACTCCAGGATCACGCCGAGGACGTTCTCCTCGCGCAGCCGCCGGGTCAGGGTGAGGGCGAGGTCGGTCGACGAGACGCCGGGCCGCAGCGCGCCGGTCAGCCGGACCCCGACGACGGACGGCACCCGCATCGGCTGCGCCATCCCCAGCAGGACGGCCTCGGCCTCAAGACCGCC
Organism: Kitasatospora sp. NPDC093558; assembly: GCF_040683475.1. Lineage (NCBI taxonomy): Bacteria > Bacillati > Actinomycetota > Actinomycetes > Kitasatosporales > Streptomycetaceae > Kitasatospora > Kitasatospora sp. NPDC093558. The sequence goes on from NZ_JBFBDY010000251.1 coordinate 2,151, forward strand.
GACGCCCCAGCCGAGGACGCCGAGCCCGTTGACCATGGTGGTGTGGCTGTCGGTGCCGAGCACGGTGTCCGGGAAGGCCGTCCCGTCCGGCCCCACCGACACCACGGTGGCCAGCCGCTCCAGGTTGATCTGGTGGACGATCCCCTGGCCGGGCGGGATCACCCGCAGCCCGTCGAAGGCCTGCTCGGACCACTTGAGGAAGGCGTAGCGCTCCCGGTTGCGCTCCAGCTCCCTGGCCTCGTTCAGGGCCGCGGCGTCGGGCCGGCCCGCGAAGTCCACCTGGACGGAGTGGTCGACCACGACGTCCATCGGCACGACGGGGGCGACCGCACCGGGGTCCGCGACGCGGCTGCGCATCGCGGCGAGGTCCACGAGCATCGGAATGCCCGTGTAGTCCTGGACCAGCAGCCTCGCGGGGCGGAACTCGATCTCGACGTCGGGGGTTTCGCCCTGCGCCAGCCGCTTGCCGAGGACCGCCGCGGTGTCCTCCTGGCCGGTGCGCAGCAGCCCTTCCAGGAGGACGCGCCCGCTGTACGGCACCGCGTCGAGGTCGAAGCCCCGATCCGTGGCGAAGCCCGGGAGGCCGGTCACGCGGCCGCTCCCGGGTAGCTCAGGCCGCGCGGGCCCACGTACGAGAGGAGCGGGCGGATCAGCACGTTGTTGGCGTGCTGCTCCAGCGCCTGGGCCACCCAGCCCGCCGTCCGGCCGGCCACGAACATCGGCACCGCGAGGTCGTCCGGCAGCCCCATCAGCCGGTACGCGAGCCCGGCGTACAGGTCGACGTTGGGCGCGACCCCGTGCCGGGCGTACGACTGCATGGCGCCGCGCACCGCCTCGATGATCTCCAGGCCGCGGAAGTCGCCGCGCTCCCGGCTGAGTTCCTCGACGGTGGCCCGCAGGTGGCGCACGCGCGGGTCCTCGGAGCGGTACACCCGGTGGCCGAAGCCCATGACCGGCTGGTTGCGGCGGTGCAGCTCGGCGACGAAGGCCTCGGCGTCGGCCGGGCTGCCCACCTGGTCGATGAGGTCGACGACGCGCTCGGCCGCGCCGCCGTGCACCGAGCCCGCGAAGGTCGCGATGGCCGCGGTGAGCGCGGCGGTCATCCCGGACCGGCAGCCCACCGCGATCCGCGCGGAGAACGCGGAGGCGTTCGCGCTGTGGTCGGCGTGCACGATGAGGCCCTTGTTGACGAACCGTACGGCCGCCGGGCTCGGCCGGGTGCCGAGCAGCGCGGCCAGGAAGGCCTCGGCGTGCGAGGCGTCCTCGGCCGGCACGCCCGGTTCGCGGCCGTTGCGGTAGGCATGGTGGGCGGCGATGAGCATGGGCACCTGGGCGATCAGCGCGACGCCGACCTCCCGCGCCCGGTCGTAGGTCTCGTCGCCGTGCCCGGGCTCGCCGCCGCTGAAGGCGCCGAGCGCCGAGACGCCGGTGCGCAGCGCCTCCATGGGGTGCACGTGGGCGAGCGACCTGACCAGGTCCAGGACGGGAGCGGGCAGCCGGCGGTGGGCCCGGAGCTCCTTCGCGAAGGCTTCGAGCGCCGCGGCGTCCGGGAGTTCACCGGTCAGCAGGAGGTACGCGACCTCCTCGAAGGCGGCGCGCTCGGCGAGGTCGTGGATGCTGTACCCGCGGTACTCGAGGACGCCGTCGGTCGCGCCGATGTAGGTGATCGAGCTGCGGTCGACGTGGACGCCGTCCAGGCCCCGGTGCACGGTGGGCGCGGTCGCCGTCGGCGCAGGGGTCGCCGGGGTCGCCGGGGTCGCCGCCGGTGCTGCGGGTGCGGCGCCGGACTCGAGGAACTCCCGGATCGCCTTGACGCTGCGGAGTTCGAGCAGCAGCTCGTCGTCGATCGTCAGGCCGAACTCCTTCTCGAGCGCGACCATCAGGTTCACGTGCCCCAAGGAGTCCCACTGCCTGATCGACTGGTATTCGAGGTCGTCGGCGATCTCGTCGGCGTCGATCCCCAGGGTCGTGGCGATGAGTTGGTCAAGGTTCGTCATGGTCTCTCCCCCTCGTCGGTCGAAGAACGGATCAGCTGGAGGTGGCCTGGTTCTCCAGCCACTGCCGCAGGGCGTTCCGGTCGACCTTTCCGTTGCTGTTCAGTGGCATGTCGTCGATGAGGTGCACCGACTTGGGCACCATGTAGGCCGGCAGCCGCTCTCCCACGGCCTTGGCCGACGTGCCGGGGTCGTCCGTCCCGGAGACGACGGCGACCAGGGAGTCCCCGTCCGGTGCGACCAGGCAGACGGCCTCGACGCAGCCGGCCGCCCGCAGCGCCGCCTCGACCTCGCCGAGCTCCACGCGGTAGCCGCCGACCTTCACCTGCTGGTCGTTGCGGCCGGCGTAGACGTAGTGGTCGCCGCGCAGCCGCACCAGGTCGCCGGTGCGGTAGTAGGTCTCGCCCTCGTGCTCGAACTGCCGCTCGGCGGTCAGCTGCGGCGCACGCCAGTACCCCGGGAACCGCTGCGGGCCCGTCAGGCAGAGTTCGCCGGTGCCTCCCGCCGGCACCGGCCGTAGGTCCTCGTCGACGACGAGCGGGGACATTCCCGGGTAGGGGCGGCCGATCGGCACCAGGTCGCGCTCGCACTCCGCCGGGCTCGCGGCGCGGTCCCAGCGGTAGGCCGTACAGGCGATGGTGAGCTCGGTCGGACCGTAGAGGTTCTCCACGGTCGAGTTCGGCGCGGCCTCCTGCCACGCCTCGGCGATCGGGCGGGGAAGCGCCTCGCCGCAGAACAGGCTCCAGCGCAGCGTCGGCATCCGGCCCGGGGTCAGGGTGCCGCGCTTGAGCAGCACGGCGGCCACCGAGGGGACCGAGAACCAGACGGTGACGCCGTTCTGCTCCAGGAACCGGTACGGCGCGAGCAGTTCGATCGGCTGCATCGAGCACACTCGGGCGCCGCTCTCCCAGGCCGTGAAGAGGTCGAACACCGACAGGTCGAAGGTCTGGTCGAAGGTCTGGGTGAGCCGGTCGTCCGGAGTCAGCCGGTACCGGGCCGAGTTGACGTCCAGGAAGGCCCGCACGTTCCCGTGGGTGACCGGCACGCCCTTGGGCGTTCCGGTGCTGCCCGAGGTGAACAGCAGGTAGGCCGGGTCGTCCGCACCGGTCGGCGGGAGGTCGGCGATGGCCATCGGCTCCGCGCCGGCGAGGTCGGCGGCCCCGAAGACCGGACCGGCCGCGCTGCCCGCCAGGGCGCCGGCCTCGGCGTTCGGGAGGAGGACGGCGGGCGGACGCCGCAGCCCGCGCAACAGCTCGGGCAGGTCCGGCAGCGACTCCTCGTCGACGATCAGCGCGTCGAGGTCTGCCTGTTCGAGCATGGCGCGGGTGCGCTGCAGGGGGAAGCGGCGGTTCAGCGGCACGAAGGCGGCCCCCGCGAACAGCGCCGCCAGGACGCCGAGGTAGGACGACTCGCTGCGGTAGGCGAAGACACCCACCCGCCGGGGGCGCCCTCCGACGCCCTCGGTCAGCCGGGTGGCCCAGCGCCTGGCCGTGTCGGCTCCCTCGGCATAGGTGTACGCGCGCCTGCCGACGGTCAGCGCGACGTGGTCGGGACGGAGGTCTGCGTGCTGCAGGAATCCTGCCCGCAGGCTCCGGTCGGAGCTGATGTGCACGATGCTTCCCTGCTCGGAGGTGGATGGACGACGCGCGGGGACCGCCGCGACGGCGGCTCGATCCCTCGGCGGTCAGGTCCCCCAGGTGAGGTCGTTCGACCCGGTGCCGTGGTGGTCGGCCGCGAGCGTGGCGGCCGTCGTGGCCGGCGTCACGTCCGAGGCGGTCGAAACGGCCGGGGCGGGTGCGGCACCGGAGCCGAGGAGCAGGGCGAAGGCGCCGAAGGAGAGACAAGCCACCGCGGCGGCCCGGACGAGACGAGTGCGAAGACGGAGCATGCTGTGTGGTTCCTCTACCGGACATCGAGGGTGAAGTGGTCGGACCGGCCCGAGCGCCGAGCGCCCGACCCCCCTTCCGACCCCGGCGGGGCGACCCGGCCGGTGATCAACAGCCTTCCGGAGTCCCGTGATCCGCGGAAGGCGTCCCCGCTGGACTGAATAGGTCCCGTCATATTCCGTCCACCCCGGGGTCGGCCAGGAGTCGCTCGTAGTACGGCGCCAGCAGCGGGACGCGGGCGTGCAGGGGGAGCCAGCCGGCGAGGCCGGGGCGCTGCGCCATCGCGCGGCGGTACACCAGGAGGGCGAGCGCCTCGGCGTCTTCGAGCCGGTCGGCGAGGAGGAAGATTCCGACCACCGGAGCGGGCACGGCCCGCGGGTGCGCGACGACGTGCTCGACGCGCTCGTCGGGACGGGCCGCGGCTCTGACCCAGTCCGCCGTCTCTTCGGGGAGTTCGGCACCGGGCGCGCGATGCAGGCTCACGTGAACGAGATACATGCCCCCAAGAGTCCCAAAATGATCATTAGCAGACCCATGGCGGCAATCGGGACACTTTAGGCCATGGCCGGAAAGGGCCTGCGGTACGAATGCGCGGAACTCGCCCACCCCGCCGGGAGAGAAGTGCGATCATCAGAGTGGACACCTGCTGATTGCGTTCATTCAGGGGGAGAATGCTTACCGCCTTTGGGATCGATGCCGTGTCGGACGCCGTGTACCGCACGATGCTGGCCCACCCCGGAGAAGACGTCGAGACGGTCGCCGCCCACCTGGAACTCGACGTGCCGAGCGTGCGCGCAGCCCTCGCGTCCCTCAGCCAGCTCGCCCTGCTCCAGCCCTCCAACTCCTCCCCCGACCGGTTACGGGCGGTGTCCCCGGACCTCGGCATGGAAATCCTGCTGACCCGGCAACAGGCCTCGATAGCCGCCCAACAGCAACGGCTGGAAGCCGCTCGCGCCGCCGCCGCCCAACTCATCGCGCAGTATTCCGACTTGAGGCCGAAACAGAGTTCGCCCGCGGTCGAACAACTCATCGGCCTCGGCCAAATACGGGACCGCCTCGCCGATTTGAGCCGCGAGATCGAAACCGAGGTCATGACGTTCGCCCCGGGAGGCGGCCACGACCAGGGCGACCTCGCCGCGTCCCGGCCGCTGAACGAGTCCCTGCTCGCCCGCGGCGTCCGCATCCGGACCGTCTACCTCGACAGCGTCCGCAACCACGCGGCGACGCTGGAGCACGTCCACTGGATCTCCGAGCACGGCGGCCAGGTCCGCACCGCGCCGACCCTGCCCACCCGCATGATCATCGTGGACCGGGCCCGCGCGCTCATCCCGGTCAGCAGCGACGACGCCACGACCGGTGCGGTCCTCCTCAGCGGGCAGGGCACGCTGACCGCGCTCTGCGCCCTGTTCGAAGGGGTCTGGGACCACGCCCAGCCGCTCGGCCAGGAGGCGGTGCGCGACCGCAACGACCTGACCTCGCAGGAGGCCACCGTCATCAAGCTGCTCAGCGACGGCCACACGGACGAGGCCATCAGCAAGCGGCTCGGCGTCTCCCCGCGCACCGCCCGCCGCATCACCAGCGACCTCCTGGAGCGCCTCGACGCCCGCAGCCGCTTCCAGGCGGGAGCCAACGCCGTCCGCCGGGGCTGGCTCCCGCCGCACTGACGGGTCCTGCACCGACGGGTCCTACGGTGTGGGAGCCCCCGCCGTTTCGGAGAAGCGCAGTGCGACCACCGACGGCCTGCCGTTCACCCGGGCCGCGAACGGCAGCAGGGCGCGGACGATCCCGCGCCCGCCCTCCGGGTACACCTCGCGGACGTCGGTCACCGCCGGGTGGGCGGTGGCGAGCTTCCCGCGCTCGTCCGCGTCCATGCCGAACGGCATCGCCGGCGCCCGGTAGTGCTTGTCCCGCAGCTTCCCCTGGACGGCCCGCGCGCTGAACCAGCGCGGCACGGCGTCGAGGACGAAGGTCGCCCCGGGGAAGCGCTCGGCGCAGGCCGCGATCAGCGCGCGGACCTCGGCCGGGCGCAGGTACATCAGGAGCCCCTGGGCGCTGATCAGCACCCCCTGGGCCGGGTCCACCTCGTCCATCCAGCGCGGGTCCGTGGCGGAGCACGCGACGATGCGGTGGCGCTCGTCCGGCGGCAGGAGGCGCTCGCGCAGCAAGGCCGTCTCCGGCAGGTCGACCGAGAGCCAGCGGGCGCGCCCGTTGTCGACCCGCCAGGCCTGCGTCTCCAGGCCCTCGCCCAGGCAGACGACGGTGCCGCGCGGGTGCCGGGCGAGGAAGTCCGCCACCTCACGGTCGAAGCACGCCGCCCGCAGCGCCTGGAGCTGCGCGACCGCCGCCCGGTGCCCGAACCGCTCCTCGAACGGGAAGTCGATCCGCCCGACCAGCTCGACCGCCTTCGGGTCGTGCAGGACGGCGTCCGGCCGCCGCGCCTCCACCGCCCGGTGCCACAGCGTCCACAGCGCCGTCTCCGGCACCTCCCCCAGCTCCGGCCGCTCCGCGCCGCCCATCGCCCGCTCCCTCCGTCGTGCTCCCGCTTGGACCCGCCGATTCTCACACCCCGGGACGGCAGCCGGGTGAGCCGACGCGCGGCCGGGGCCGCCGGAGGGGCGACTGCCTCACCCCACGCTGAAGGCGCCGTCCGGCGGGGGCGGGGAGTCGGTGGCGTCGGCGTCCGTCACCGGGGCCGCGCGGCCGACGAGGGCGGCGAGGTCGGCGCCCTCCGTCAGGCGGGCCGGGAAGATGTCCGCGGCGAGGGCGCGGGAGAGGTCCGCGACCGGGAGCGGCGCGGTCGAGCCGGCCAGCAGGATGTTGCCGTAGCGCCGCCCGCGCAGCACCGGGGCCTCGGCGATCAGGCAGACCTCGGGGAACACCGCCCGCAGGGTCGCCGCCTGGGCGCGGGCGAAGGCCAGCGGCGGGCCGTCGGCGAGGTTCGCGGCGTAGCAGCCGCCGGGGCGCAGCGCGGCGGCGGCCAGGCGGAGGAACTCCACCGACGTGAGGTGCGCGGGCGTGCGCGAGCCGTGGAAGACGTCGGCGACGACGAGGTCCAGCGATGCGCCCGGCACGGCGGCCAGGGCCGCGCGGGCGTCGCCGACCGTCGCCGTGATGTCGACGCCGGGGCCCTGCCAGGGCAGGTGTTCCTCGACGAGGGCGAGCAGGGGCCCGTCCACCTCGACGACCTGCTGCCGCGAC
>NZ_JBFBDY010000252.1:0-9186 GCF_040683475.1 Kitasatospora sp. NPDC093558
TGAAGTTGAACAGCCCGCTGGTGTGCTGCAGCAGCATCCGCACCGTGATCCGCCGGTCCAGCCCGAAGCCGGGCAGGTGGTCGCCGAGAGCTTCGCCGCCGCCGTCGCCGCCGTGCTGCGGGTCGGCGCCGAGCGGATCGACGCGGACACCCGGCTCGGCGCGCACGGCCTGGACTCGCTGCTCGCCATGGAGCTGCGCGCCCGCGTGCTCGGCGAACTCGGCGTCGCGCTGCCGGTGGTGGCCCTGCTGAGCAACGGTCCGGTCGGCGAGCTGCTGGACCTCCTCCACGACGGCCTCACCGGCCTGGCCGCCGACGACGGCACGGCCGAGCGCGCGGCCGTCGACCTGCACACCGACGAGCGCTGCTACCCGCTCACCCACAACCAGAAGGCGCTCTGGTTCCTCAAGCAGCTCCACCCCGACGGCTTCGCCTACAACATCGGCGGCGCCGTCGAGGTCCGCACCGCGATCGACCCGGAGCTGTTCGCCGAGGCCTTCCGCGCCGTCGTCGCCCGCCACCCCGCGCTGCGCGCCGCGTTCACCGCGGAGGAGGGCCGGCCGGTGCAGCGGATCCGGGACGAGGCGGTCGTCGACACGGCGCTGGTCGACGTCGAGGGCCGGCCCTGGGCGGAGATCCAGGACCTGATCGTCGCGGAGTACCGCAAGCCGTACGACCTGGAGCGCGACCCGCTGGTGCGGCTGCGGATGTTCCGGCGCGGGCCGGCGCACTGGGTGCTGATGAAGGCCGTCCACCACATCGTGTCGGACGCGATCTCGACGTTCACCTTCATCGAGGAGCTGTTCGAGGTCTACGAGGCGCTGACGGCGGGCCGCCCGCCCGCGCTCCCGCCGGTGCCCGCCCGCTACCTCGACTTCCTCAACCACCAGAACCGCTTCCTGGCCGGCCCCGAGGCCCGCCGGATGCTCGACTACTGGCGCGGCCACCTGCCCGCCGAGGTGCCGATCCTCAGCCTGCCCACCGACCGTCCCCGGCCGGCCGTGCAGACGCACAACGGCGCGTCCGTCTTCTTCCGCCTCGACGCCGAGCTCAGCGCCCGCGTGCACGAGCTGGCCCGCGCGCACAACGCGACGCCGTTCATGGTGCTGCTGAGCGCCTACTACCTGCTGCTGAACCGCTGGTCCGGGCAGGAGGACATCATCGTCGGCAGCCCGGTCACCGGGCGCACGCAGGAGGAGTTCGGCTCCGTCTACGGCTACTTCGTCAACCCGCTGCCGCTGCACGTGAGCCTGGCCGGGGAGCCGACGGTGGCCGAGCTGCTCGGGCGGGTCCGGCAGACGGTGCTCGGCGGGCTGGACAACCAGGAATACCCGTTCGTGCTGCTGGTCGAGCAGCTCGGGCTCCAGCACGACCCCAGCCGCTCGGCGGTGTTCCAGGCGATGTTCATCCTGCTCACCCACAAGGTCGCCGTCGAGCGGGCCGGCTACCGCCTCGACTACATCGAACTACCGGAGGAGGAAGGACAGTTCGACCTGACGCTGTCCGCCTACGAGGAGGCCGCGGACGGCTGCTTCCACTGCGTGTTCAAGTACAACTCCGACCTCTTCGACGCCTCGACCGTCGAGCGCATGGCCGGGCACTACCGCAACCTCGTGGACGCCATGACGCGCGCCGCCGCCGAACGGCCCACCGACCGGCTGCCGATGCTCGGCGACGACGAACGACGGCTCGTGCTGGGCGAGTTCAGCGGCTCCGGACGCGTCCTGGACCACGACGTGCCGCTGCCCGAGCTGTTCGCCAAGGCCGCCGCCGAACGCCCCGAGGCCGTCGCCGTGGTGGCCCCCGGCCTCGCGGGCCCGGCCGGGGCGAGGCGGTTCACGTACGCGGAACTCGACCACCGCTCCCAGCGCGCGGCCCTGCGGCTGCGCGAACTCGGCGTGCGGGAGGGCTCGGTGGTGGCGGTCTGCCTGGCCAAGTCGCCCGAGCTGATCACCACGCTGCTCGCGGTCTGGCGGGCCGGCGCCGCCTACCTGCCGCTCGACCCCGGGCACCCGGCCGACCGCCTCGCCTACCAGGTCTCCGACGCGGGCGCCGTCCTCGTCGTCGTCGACCAGGAGCACCCGGCCCCGGCCGGGCTGCCCGCCCCGCTGGTGACCCTGGAGGACCTGGCCGGGCCGGCGCCCGAGGGGGCCCCGCTGCCCGCCGCCGACCCCGACCGGCCCGCCTACGTGATCCACACCTCCGGCTCGACCGGCCGCCCGAAGGCCGTCCGGGTGGCCCACCGCAGCCTCGCCGCGGTGGCCGCGGGCTGGCGGGCCGAGTACCGCCTGGACACCGACGTCCGGGTGCACCTGCAGATGGCCGGCGTCTCCTTCGACGTCTTCACCGGCGACCTCGCCCGCGCCCTCGGCTCGGGCGGCACGCTCGTCCTGGTCGACCGCGAGCTGCTCTTCGACCCCGCCCGGCTGTACCGGACGATGCGCGAAGAGGCGGTGGACGGCGGCGAGTTCGTCCCGGCGGTGGCCCGCGCGCTGCTCGCGCACTGCGAACGCGAGGGCCTGCGGCTGGACTTCCTGCGGCTGCTGGTCGTCGGCTCCGACCTCTGGAAGGCCGGCGAACACGCCCGCCTGCGCGCCCTGTGCGGCCCGGACACCCGGCTGGTCAACTCCTACGGCCTGACCGAGGCCACCGTGGACAGCACCTACTTCGAGGGGTCGGTGGAGGCCCTGGAGCCGGGCCGGATGGTGCCGATCGGCCGGCCGTTCCCCAACAGCGAGCTCTACATCCTCGACCGCCACGGCGAGCCGGTGCCGCCCGGCGTGCCCGGCGAGCTGTGGATCGGCGGCGCGGGCGTGGCCGACGGGTACCCGAACGACCCCGGGCAGACCGCCGAGCGCTTCACCACGCTCGACCTGGACGGCCCGAAACGGCTCTACCGCACCGGCGACCTCGGCCACTGGGACGCCGGCGGCACCGCGCACCTGCTCGGCCGGATCGACAACCAGGTGAAGGTGCGCGGCCACCGGATCGAACTGGGCGAGATCGAGGCCCAGCTGGCCGACCGGCCGGACCTCGCACAGGTCTGTGTGACGATCCGTCAGGATTCTGGCGGGGAGGCCGTCCTGTGCGCGTACTGCGTCCCGGTGGACGGCGCCGGGCTGGACCGCGGCGAGCTGCGGCGGTACCTGTCCGAGCGGCTGCCCACCTTCATGATCCCGTCCTGGTTCACCGAACTGCCCGCCCTGCCGCTGACGTCGAGCGGCAAGGTCGACGTCGGCGCGCTGCCGGAGCCGCGTGTCGAGACCGGCGGCGAGCGGCACGAGCCGCCCGTCACGCTGTACGAGACGCGGATGGCCGCCCACTGGGAGGCGCTGCTGGGGGTGGCCGGGGTCGGCCTGCAGGACGACTTCTTCGAACTCGGCGGCAGCTCCATCCGGTTGATCGAGCTCATCCACCACCTGCGGACCGAATTCAACATCGGCATCCCGGTCGGCCGGCTCTTCGCGGTCACCACCCTGCACGGCATGGCGCGCGCCGTCGAGCAGATCATCACCGGCGAGGTGGAGGGCGCCGAGCCCCACCTGTGGTTCAACCGGGCCGCGCCGCCGGAGCGGACGGTGTTCTGCTTCCCGCCCGCCGGCGGGCACGGGCTGGTCTACCGCCAGCTCGCCGCGCACCTGCCCGGCCACCGGATCGCCGCGTTCAACTACCTCTCCGGCGACGACAAGGCGGCCCGGTACGCGGACCTCGTCGAGGCGCTGCACGAGGACGGTCCGTACGCCCTGCTCGGCTACTCGCTCGGCGGCAACCTCGCCTTCGAGGTGGCCAAGGAGCTGGAACGGCGCGGCCGTGCGGTGAGCGCCGTCGTCGTCCTGGACTCCTACCGGATCGCCGAGGCCTACGCGCTGGGCGACGAGCACCTCGCCGCGTTCGAGCGGGAGCTCCACGAGCACCTGCACCGGCACACCGGCTCGACGATCGTCGCCCGGGAGACCATCGAACAGGCCCGGGACTACCTGGAGTTCTGCAGCCGCACGCCCAACCTGGGCGCCGTCGCCGCCCCGCTCACCGTCGTCTGCGACCGCGAGCAGCTCGCCCTCCACACGGGTGACGCGGACGGCTCGTGGCAGGGCGCCTCCGCCGCCGGTACCACCGTGTTCGCCGGGCACGGCACCCACGCCGAGATGATGGACGCCGAATTCGCCGCCCTGAACGCCGAGTTGGCGCGCACGATCCTGGGCGGGGGCGCCGTCGATGGCCACGCCTGACCGCGGCCCGGACTGGACCGCCCGGGAGCGCCCTCCCGGCGGCCCGCCCCGGGTGATCGTCATCGGCGCGGGCATCGCGGGCCTCGCTACCGGCTGCTACGCGCAGATGAGCGGCATGGAGACGCGCATCTTCGAGAAGCACGTGCTGCCCGGCGGCTGCTGCACCGCGTGGTCGCGCGACGGCTACCTGTTCGACTACTGCATCGACTGGCTGATCGGCACCGCGCCGGGCGCCGGCGGCCACCAGGTGTGGCGCGAACTCGGCGCGCTGGACGGCAAGTCGGTCACCGAGTTCGACGTCTTCAACCGCGTCGTCGACGAGCACGGCCGGGCCGTCACGTTCTACAACGACCCGGACCGGCTCGAACGGCACCTGCTGGAGACCTCCCCGGCCGACGCGCCGCTGATCCGCTCCTTCTGCAAGGACTTCCGCCGCTTCGCCGCGCTCGACCTGCCCTGGGAGGTCACGCCCCCGCCACTGCGGACGGCCGCCCAACGCCTGCGCACCGCACGCGCCGTCCTGCCCGCCTTCCGGCTGTTCTGGCGCACCGCGACCACCCCGATGCGCGGCTTCGCCGACCGCTTCCAGGACCCGCTGCTCCGGCGGGCCCTGCCCAACATGTTCCTCCAGGAGCCGGCCGGCTTCCCGCTGCTGCCGTACCTGTACACCCTGGCCGCCGCGCACAACGGCAACGCGGGCTTCCCGCAGGGCGGTTCGCTCGGGCTGGCCCGTTCGGTGGAGGAGCGCTACACCTCGCTCGGCGGGGTGGTCGGCTACCGCCGCCGGGTCGAGCGGATCCTGGTCGAGGACGGCCGGGCGGTCGGGGTGCGGCTGCGGGACGGCAGCACGCACTACGCCGACCACGTGGTGTCGGCGTGCGACGGCCCGACCACCGTCGACCGGCTGCTGGAGGGCCGCTGGACCAGCCCGACGACGGACCGGCTCTACCGCGAACTCCTCGACCGCCCGGGCAACTTGTACCCGGCCGCCGTCTCGGTCTTCATCGGCGTCGACGGTCCGCTCCCGCCCGGCGAGGCGCACAGCACGACGTACCTGCTCACCCCCGAGGAGGGCGCCCGGCTGCCCGGCGCGCTGCAGGACAGCCTGGTCGTGCAGCAGCGTTCGCAGTACGGCGACGGTTTCGCGCCGCCGGGCAAGTCGATCCTGCACTGCATGTACTTCAGCGACCACGCCTCCTGGAAGTCCCTGCGCGCCGCCGACCGCCGCGCGTACCGCGCCCGGAAGCAGCAAGTCGCGGATTTCGTACGGGAGTTCCTGGAGCGGACGCACCCGGGGCTCGCGTGCCGGATCGAACTGCTCACGGTCGCCTCCCCGGTAACCACCGAGCGGTTCACCGGCAACACCTACGGCAGCATCCTCGCCTGGCAGGCGTTCTCCGAGGCCGAGGACGCCGCCAACCGGCTGGTCAGCAAGGACCGGATGCGGCTGCCCGGCCTGCGCGGCTTCTCGATGGCGGGCCAGTGGGTCGGTATGGGCGGCCTGATCCGGGCGGCCACCAGCGGGCGCTTCGCCGTCCAGTACCTCTGCCGCGAGCTCGGCCTGGAGTTCCGGGCCTGGCCCAGCGACAACCAGGAGCCCTGGCACCCCGGCAAGTGGGGCCGGGTGCCGAGGCTCGACCGACCCGAGGCCGTGGAAGCGGTGGGAGCGACGGAATGACTCTGACGACCAGGCCGAACATGGTGATCGTGGGCGGCGGCCTCAGCGGCCTGTCGACCGGCTGCTACGGCCAGATGAACGGCTACCGCACCAAAGTCCTGGAGATGCACGAGATCCCCGGCGGCTGCTGCACCGGCTGGGAGCGCGGGGAGTTCACCTTCGACCCCACGATCAGCTGGCTGCTCGGCAGCGGGCCCGGCAACGAAATGCACCAGATCTGGCTGGAGTTGGGAGCGCTCCAGGGCAAGCAGATGCGCAACTTCGACGCCTTCAACGTCGTGCGCGGGCGGGACGGCCGGGCGGTCTACTTCTACTCGGACCCGGACCGGCTGGAGGCGCACCTGCTCGGCCTCTCACCCGCCGACGCCCGCCCGATCCGGCAGTTCTGCGGCGACCTGCGCCGGTTCCGCCGCTGCCTCACGCTCTACCCGTTCCTCAGCCCGGTCGGGCTGATGAGCCGCTGGGCGCGCTACCGGATGCTGGCGTCGTTCATCCCGTACTTCAACATGATCCGCCGCTCGCTCGGCATCCTCATGACGGACTACTCGCAGCGGTTCCAAGACCCTTTGCTGCGCGAGGCGTTCAACTTCATCCTCTACGAGAAGCACCCCAACTTCCCCGTGCTGCCGTTCTACTTCCAGCTGGCCGCCCACGAGGGCCTGTCGGCCGGCGTACCGGAGGGCGGTTCGCTCGGGCTGGCCCGCTCGATCGAAGACCGGTACAAGCGGCTCGGCGGCGAACTCCTGTGCAACACCAAGGTGGTGGAGATCCTCGTCGAGGAGGACCGCGCGGTCGGGGTGCGGCTGAGCGACGGGACGGAGATCCCGGCGGACGTCGTGGTGTCGGCCTGTGACGGCCGGGCGACGGTGATGGACCTGCTCAAGGGCCGCTACCTGAACGACACCTACCGCCGCCTCTACACCGAGTGCATCGACCAGCGCGACCAGGTCTTCCCCGGCTACGTCGCCGTCTTCCTGGGCCTGCGCGAGCCGTTCCCGGTCGGCGACCCGTGCACGACGTACCTGCTCGACGAGGAGCTCGCCGGCCGGCTCACCGGGGTCCGGCACCCGAGCATCAACATCCAGTTCCGCAGTCGCCATTACCCCGAACTGTCGCCGGCCGGCACGGGCGTCGTGTTCGCCAGCTACTTCAGCGATATCGCCCCCTGGCGGGCGCTGAGCACCGGCCCCGAGCAGGCCGCGCGGATCCGCCGCGGCGAGGAGCTGCACACCCTGCCGGTCGGGCGCGGCCGGGAGTACCAGCGGGAGAAGCGGCGGGTGCGCGACGCCGTCATCGAGCTGCTCGAACGCCACCACCCCGGGATCCGGGACGCGATCACCGTCAAGGACGTGTCGACCCCGCTCACCCAGCTGCGCTACACCGGCAACTACGACGGCTCGGTGCTGGGTTGGCAGCCCTTCGTGGAGAGCGGCGAGACGATGGAGGAGGAGATCAAGCGCAACGGCCCGGTGCTGCCCGGCCTGCGCGACTTCTACCTCTCCGGGGTCTGGGCCACCACCGGCGGCCTGATCCGGGCCGCCGCCTCCGGCCGGCACGTCATGCAGTTCATCTGCCACGACGAGGGCCGCCCGTTCACCGCGACCGTGGACGACATCGCGCCGCCGCCCACCCATCTCGTCGACCGTGTCGGCCAGTTCTGAGGAGCACACCTGTGGTTCGGATCGAGAAGTGGATCGTCCGCGAGCACGTCGAGGGCGTGCCGGACGTCGAGCGGATGTACGAGAAGGTCGTCGAGGACGTCGACGTCCGGCTCGCGCCGGACGAGATGCTGTTCCGCACCCGGTACGTCTCGGTGGACCCGTACCTCCAGGGCATCACCCTGGACACGCCCATCGGCGACCACGCGGGCGGCGACTCCGTGATGGAGGTGGTCGAGGCCGGGCCGCGGGCGCGGTTCGCCGTCGGCGACCTCGTGCACGGCTTCGGCGGCTGGCGCAGCCACGTGATCGGCACCGGCGCGGCGACGCCGTGGCAGACCGGGACGTTCCCGATGGTCTTCCCCGAGTACCGGCTGCTCGACCCCGCGCACTACGACGAGGCGCTGCCGCTGTCGACGGTGCTCGGCATCATGGGCGGCTCGGGCATGACGGCGTGGGCGACGGTGACGAAGTTCCTGGAGATCAGGCCGGGCGACACCGTCGTGGTCGGCGGTGCTTCCGGGTCGGTCGGCTCGCTGGTCGGCCAGCTGGCGCGGCTGCGCGGCGCCCGGGTGGTCGGCACCACCGGCTCGCCCGCCAAGGCGGCCCGGCTGACGGAGCTGGGCTTCGACGCGGTCGTGCTCTACCGCGACGGGGACGACCCCGAGCGGCTGCGCGAGGACCTGGGCAAGGCGGCGCCGGCCGGCGTCGACCGGTACTTCGACAACCTCGGCGGGACGCTGACCGACGTCGTGTTCACGATGCTGAACATCGACAGCCGGGTCGCGGTGTGCTGGCAGTGGGCCAGCCAGGTCGGCGGGGACTGGACCGGGCCGCGGCTGCTGCCGATGATCATGTTCCCGCGCACGGTGATCCGGGGGATCTTCGCGCCGGAGTGGTTCACCGACGAGAACTGGGCGGGCCTGCGGGAGGAGGTGGGCGGCCTGGTGCGGCGCGGCGAGATCGCCTACGAGCAGACCCTCCACCGCGGTTTCGACGGCATCCCCGCCGCGTACCGCAGCCTGTACACCGACCGGGCGGGCAGCCGGGGCAAGGTGCTCGTCGAGCTCTAGGTTCCACCACCCGGTCCGTCGAATCCGAACGGGTTTTCCCGGGGGCGGCGTTGGCGGATCCGGGGACGTGAGGCTATGCTCCCCGACGATGACGACTCACTCCTCTCTCAGGTTGGAGGTCCCGTCCGCGCAAGGTGAGTGCTGATGGCCACTCACTCCGCGAACCGGGATCCCCGTCTCCTCCGCTGGCTGCGCGTGCGCGAGTTCGCCGTGCCGCCCTCCATGATCGAGTCCGCGACCGCCCGCCGCCGCACCGGCGACTGGGCCGGGGCGTGCGCCGCCGCGCGGCTCGACGTCGACCTCGACCTCAAGGCCGCCGGCCGGGCGCACGGCCGCGCGTTCGTCGATCAACTCCGTGCCGACCTGCGACGGTTGGCGCCCGACCTGCTGCGCTGGCACCTGCCCAGGACCGCCCCGGACGGGCTGCTGCGGCCCGGCCTGACCATCCCGCTCGCCCGCTACGCCGGCACCGGGCGCGACGGGCGGAGCCCCGTGCACCTGGTGGTCCGCACCCCGCCCGCGTGGGCGGAGGGCGGCCAGCGGATCAGC
>NZ_JBFBDY010000253.1:0-9168 GCF_040683475.1 Kitasatospora sp. NPDC093558
GGCACGGCTCCGCCGGCGCCACCGGCCGGGGGCGTCGCGGCACCGGGCGCGGGAGCCGTGGCCGCGTCGGACGCACCGCCCGCGCCGCCGGCCGCCGAGGCGGACGCCTGGGCGCCGGTCCCACCGGCGCCACCGGCGCCACCGGCCGCACCGCTCGCCGACACCGACACCGACGCGCTCGATCCCGAACTCGCCGCGCCCGCAGCACTCTTGGCAGCGTCCTTCGCGGCGCCCTTGCCGTCCGAGGCACACCCGCCGAGCACCCCCACCAGCACCCCGACCGCCACAACGGCGGCCGTCCGCCGACCGATCTTGCCCATCGCCCGCTCCCTCCCGGTGTCCGTGACCCATCAAGATAGCCGTTCGCTTCCTGACCAGCCCCGGGCGGCCTCGCCCCGACGGCCCGGGCAGCCCCCGGCAGCTCCGGCAGCCCCCCGCAGCCCCGCAGCCCCCGCGCCCCCGCCGCCCGGGAAACGGAACGGCGGTGGGCGGCGACCCCTCGCGAGGCCACCACCCACCGCCGTCACGGCGTCACACGGTCCGGCCGGTTCAGACCGCCGGGGACGGGAACGTCGGGTACTCGACGCCCGAGATGTACTGGACGACCCGGACGACCTGGCACGAGTAGCCGAACTCGTTGTCGTACCACAGGTAGAGGATCGCGTTGTCGCCCTCGACCTTGGTGGCGCCGGCGTCGACGATCGACGCGTGGCGCGAGCCGATGAAGTCGCTGGACACGGCGTCGGGCGAGTCGATGAAGTCGATCTGGCGCTTCAGCGGCGACGTCAGCGAGACGTTGCGCAGGTAGTCCAGGACCTCGTCGCGGTTCGTCTCGCGCTTCAGCTGCAGGTTGAGGATGGCGATCGAGACGTCCGGCACCGGCACGCGGATCGAGCTGCCGGTGATCTTCGCCTTGAGGTCCGGCAGCGCCTTGGCGACGGCCGAGGCGGCACCGGTCTCGGTGATCACCATGTTCAGCGGTGCCGAGCGGCCGCGGCGGTCGGCCTTGTGGTAGTTGTCCAGCAGGTTCTGGTCGTTGGTGAACGAGTGGACCGTCTCCACGTGGCCGCGGATGACGCCGTACTCGTCCTCCATCGCCTTCAGCGGCGGGACGATCGCGTTGGTGGTGCAGGACGCGCAGGAGATGATCTGCTCGTCCGGCTTGATCATGTCGTGGTTGACGCCGTGGACGATGTTCGGGACGTCGCCCTTGCCCGGCGCGGTGAGCACGACCTTGGCGATGCCGGGGCGCAGGTGCTTCGACAGGCCCTCGCGGTCGCGCCAGCGGCCGGTGTTGTCGACCAGGATGGCGTCCTTGATCCCGTACTCCGTGTAGTCGACCTTGGAGGGGTCGTCGGAGTAGATCACGGTGATCTCGTTGCCGTTGGCGATGATCTTGTTGTTCGCCTCGTCGACCGTGATCGTGCCCTGGAACTGGCCGTGGATCGAGTCGCGGCGCAGCAGCGAGGCGCGCTTCACGAGGTCGTCGCCGCCGCTGTTGCGCACGACGATGGCCTTCAGCCGCAGGCCGTTGCCCGAGGCCTTCTCGATCAGCAGGCGGGCGACGAGGCGGCCGATGCGGCCGAACCCGTACAGCACGACGTCCTGGGCGGACCGGCGCTCCAGCTTGTTCTCACCGGTCGCACCGGCGACGGCGCGGGCGGTGAACTCCTCCACCGACAGGCCGAGGTCGTCGGCGCGGTAGGTGCTGGCGAGCATCCCGAGGTCGATCTGCGAGGGACCGAGGTCGAGGGCGGTCAGCGCCTGGAGGAACGGCATGGTGTCGGTGACCGAGAGCTCTTCGCCGGCTATCTGGCGGGCGAAGCGGTGCGTCTTGAGGAGGCTGACCACCGACTTGTTCACCAGGGAACGGCTGTGGAGCAGGACGGTGACGTCCTTCTCGCGGTGCAGCCGCCCGATGATCGGGATCATCGACTCCGCGATCTCCTCGCGGTTCTTCCAGTCCGTGAACACGTCGTCGTTGACAGTCACAAGTCCATCTTTCGAGCTGAGGGTGTTGCCCACATGGTAGCTTCGCGGATTTTCGATCCGACGGCCTCCCCCGGCCGGCGTTGACCCAGGGGCCTTCCCGGCTCTACTTTGAACGCGTTCAATTCACCTTGAACGCGTTCAACTTTCTCGGGGGGAGAACCGGTGGAAGCAGTCGTCGAAGGTGCCGGGCGATGGTCGGCCGAGCGCGCCTTCGGGGCGCCGACGCTGACGGTGATCCTGGCTCAACCCGCCCTTGCGCTCTGGTTCTACGGCCACCACTACGGCACGGAGAGCATGCGCGGCGCATGCCTGGCGCTGGGCATCCCCGCCCTGCTGATCCTGGCGGCCCGCTGCGTCCGCCGGAACGCCGGGCAACGGCTCCTCGCGGAGACGCGATGGCTGGCGCAGGCGGCGGCGCGCTACATCGTGTGTTGTACGACACCCGCCTACGCGCTGCTGCTCATCGGGATGGCGATGGCGCCCGCGTGCCGGATCGAGGACGGCTGCGACCACGGGGACCCGGGCGCCTACGCGCTGGGGTTCTTCGTGTGCACGACCGTCCTGGCGGGCCCCGCGCTGGTGCTCCTGCTCCTCCTGGCGCCACACGCACTGCTCGGGCGACGTGTGCGGACCGTCTTCGTCCTGCTCACCAACGCCATACCGACGCTGCTCCTGCTCTTCGGCTTCTGGCCCAGCCTGCTGCCGATCGCGGCCCAGTCGCTGTACGCCTGGGCCGCCCTGCCCGTCGCGGGGGCGCCGGGCAGAGTCGACCGGGCCGAGCAACCCGGGTTCCGGTGACGGTCGCGCCGCATGCGCGACACTCCCGGCCGGAGTTGACCTTCACACCGATGTGAAGGGGGACGATGGCCGCATGACCGACACTGGGTTCGACCCGTACGCGTTGCTGGAAGCGAGCAGGCTCGGGGTGCTCGCGACGATCAAGGGGGACGGGCGGCCGCAGTTGTCGCCCGTGCTGCCGTACTTCGACCGGGCGGCGGGGGCGATCCTGATCTCGACGACCGAGGGGCGCGCGAAGACCGCGAACCTGCGGCGCGACCCGCGGGCCGCGCTGGAGGTCACCGGACCGGACGGGCGCTCGTGGACCACGGCGGAGGGCACGGTCACGCTGACCGGCCCCGGCACCGACCCGCACGGGCCCGAGGTCGAGGCGCTAGTCGCGTACTACCGGACGGCGAGCACCCGGACTGGGACGAGTACCGGGCGGCGATGGTCGCGGACCGGCGGGTGCTCGTCACCATGACGGTCGACCACGTGTACGGCGCGCGCCTCGGCTGAGGACGAGCCCGGAGACGAGTCAGGAGATGGGCCCGGAGACGGGCCTGGGTGACGAGGGCCCCGGGGCGTACGGCTCCGGGGCCCTCACCCGTCAGCGGTGCCAGCCGCGTTCGGCGATGCGCAGGCCGGCCTGGAAGCGGCTGCGGGCGTCGAGGCGGCCCATCAGTTCGGCGACGACGCGGCGCGTGGTGCGGGTGGAGAGGTCGAGCCTGCGGGCGACGATCTCGTCGGTGTGCCCGTCGGCCAGGAGCTTGATGATCTCCCTTTCCTGGAGCGTGAGTTCGTTGCCGTCACGGCTCGCGCTCTCGCCGAACGGGGTCGCGTTCAGCCAGGTCTGCTCGAAGAGGGCGTAGGCGGCGGTGACCACGCCGGGGCTGCGGAGTTCGAGGGCGCCGAGGCGACTGTTGGCGGGGTCGATGGGGACGAGGACGGTCTCCCGGTCGATGACGATCATCAGCAGGGGCACCGTCGGCACGGTCCGGGTCTGCCCGCCGAGCTCCGCCAGCCACCGGGCCGCGGCGAGGGTGGCGGGGTCGTTGCGGAAGCTGTCCTGGTAGATGCAGCGGATCGCGACGCCGCGTTCCAGGAGTTGCTGGTTGAGGGGCTTGCTCGCGGCCTTCGCGTCCGGTGTCTGGGCGCTGTTCGGGTTGAGGGACACCATCTCCGTGCGGGTGGCGGCGGCGAGTTCCTCGATCCTCGCGCGGACCGCGGCGATCCCCTCGTGCCGGGTGATCGACTCCCGGGCGCGGGCGCCGTCGTGTTCCGCGGCGATCGTGGCGACGGCCGCCCTGGTGGCCTCGATCCGGCGTTGCCGGTCCGCGAGTTCGGCCTCGGCGCGGGCGAGCAGGGTGGCCAGCCCGACCGCCGGACTGATCGGCAGCAGTTCGCCGGCCGGGTCGTCGGCCGGTCGCAGGAGCGCGAGATCGGCCAACTCGTCGAGTGCCATCCTGACGTGACGCTCCTTCAGATTCAGATGAGCGGCGATGTCCGCGAGTTTCCAGCTCGGTTGCGCGAGCAGGGTCCGGTAGACCCGCTCACCGTCGGACGACAGCCCCAAGGGTTCCAACATGCCTGCCACTCCCCCGAGTTGATCTCAGGCCGCCGTTCCCCGCAGCTCGGCCACCACGATTGTGCTCCCGCCGGGGAGCCCCGGCAACGACCTCCTGTCAGGATGCGGCCAGGCCGCTTGCTGAACCGCCGCCGACCGTGACAGCAGCCGGGCGGGCGGGCAGAGTCATTCCCGTCGGAGCGGGAGACCGGGACGGAACGCGGAAAGCGGGAATTCCGGGTCGGTCGAGGCGCTCACACCAGCCGCGGTGGAATTCCCCGGAATTCGCCGGCCGTTCGTGAGGGGAATCGTCATGTCGAAGCTGAGGACCGTCATCGCGGTATTCGCCGTCGCCGCCGCTGTCGCCGTCGCCGGTACTGCGGCGAGCGCGGTGGCGGGCGGGGCGGCGGACGGGACGACCGGCCGGGCGCCGGCGGAGGTCCGGATCCACACCAACGCCGGGGAGCCGATCGGCGGGGCGGAGTGGGGCTGCCTCGGAGGCTGCTCCAAGCCGCTGCCGACCGACCCGCCGACCCCGGCCGCCACCCCCGTCCCGACGCCGACGGACACGCCGGCCGGCACCCCGAGCGCACCGCAGGCGCCGCCCGCAGCGCAGGGCTGATCCCGTTGTACCTGGTCACGGTCCGGCTGGTGGCGACCGGCCGGACCGCTGACACCGACCACCCCGCCCCACCGGGCCCGCCGTACCCGACGCGCCCACGCCTGACCGACGCCGCCCTCGCCGCCCTCATCCGGCGGCACGCCCGGCCCTGCGACGGCCTGGAGCACCTGCGGGTGCGCGGCACCGCACCCCGGTTCGACGTCGCGGCCTTCGTGGCCGCCGAGAACGCCGCCGCCGCCCGCACCGCGGCGCACACGATGTGCGCACGCATTCTCGCCGAATCCCCCGCCCTGCACGGCTGGTGCGTCGCCGGCGATATTCCGGCGCCCTGGATTCTCTGAACTCTCCCTCTTTCCGTCGCATTTCGAACGTCCGGCGAATTATCGCTCCACCATGCCCGAAACCACCCGGACCGGCTCTTCCGTGCCGCCCGGTCGCACCGCCCTGGCCGAATTCCGAAAGGACACCCGAGAAATGACCGCCGTTTCCCGCCGCCTCTCCGCCGCACTCGCCGCCGTCGCCGCCGCCGGAGCCCTGCTCACCGCCACCGCGTCGCCGGCCGAGGCCGGCACGCCCGGCTCCGCCATCGTCACCCAGGCCCGCGCACACGTCGGACAGCACCGCACGGACCTGGGCTTCCCCGACGAGGAGTGGTGTGCCGACTTCGCCCTCAAGATCTGGCGCGACGCCGGCGTGGAGAACCTGGGCGGCCTCGGCAGTTCCGTCCAGAGTTTCAAGGACTACGGCACCCGCAACAACACCGCCTCGAACACCCCGCACGTGGGCGACGCCGCCGTCCACAAGGCGTCCGGCATCTCGCACGTGCAGATCGTGGTCGGTGTCGCCGCCGACGGCAGGATCGAGACCATCGGCGGCAACGAGGGCACCACCGACCGCAACACCAGCTGGGTCAAGGACGACGGCTTGCACGACTGGCACACCCAGCCCACCGTCTTCGTCAGCCCGGTCGGCCTGACCACCAGTCGCCTGCTGGCCTCGCTGGCGGGCGACGGTCGGGCGTCGGTGGTGAGCGACTCGGCGGACGGGACGCTGACCGCGTGGCACAACGCGGGCGGGTTCGCCCAGATGCCGTTCGACACCTCCGCCGTCATCGGCCAGGGCTTCACCGACCCCACCCGCGTCAAATTCGCCGACCTCGACGGCGACGGACGCACCGACCTCATCTACGTCCAACCCGCCAACAACCCCCAGAACGACCCCGAAGGCACACTCCGCGCCTGGCACAACGACGGCGGCATGAACCCCATGCCCTTCGGCAACTCCGTCATCATCGGACAAGGCTTCATGGACCCCACCCGCGTCAGGTTCGCCGACCTCGACGGCGACGGGCGCGCGGACCTCGTCTACGACCAGCCCGCCAACAACCCCCAGAACGACCCCGAAGGCACCCTGCGCGCCTGGCACAACGACGGCGGCTTCACCACCGCCCCCTTCGGCAACAGCCTCGTCATCGGCCAGGGCTTCATGGACCCCACCCGCGTCAAGTTCGGCGACCTCGACGGCGACGGACGAGCCGACCTCATCTACGACCAGCCCGCCAACAACCCCCTCAACGACGCCGAGGGCACCCTCCGCGCGTGGCACAACGACGGCGGCTTCACCACCATGCCCTTCGGCAACAACCTCGTCATCGGACAGGGCTTCATGGACCCCACCCGCCTCCACCTCGCCGACCTCGACGCCAAGGGCCGCACCGACCTCATCTACATCCAGCCCGCCAACAACCCCCTCAACGACCCCGACGGCACCATCCGCGCCTGGCACAACGACGGCGGCTTCACCACCGCCCCCTTCGGCAACAACCTGATCATCGGCCAAGGCTTCACCAACCCGAACAGCACCTACTTCGCCTGAGCCCCAACCCCCAACCCCCAGCCCCCAGCCCACCGCGTGACGGAAGCCACCTGGCCGCCCCAGGTGGCTCCCGTCGTTGGCGCACCCGGAGCGCTCACCCCAGGTGGGCCAGGCCCTCGGCGGCGATGCGCTCGAAGACGGCGAGGTCGCCGGCGAAGTACGAGTCCGGGATCGGCCAGTGCACGACCAGCTCGGTGATCCCCAACTCCCGGTACGTACCGGCCCATTCGACGAAGGCGTCGAGCGAGTCGAGCGGCCGTTCGGCGGTGAAGCCCTGCAGGAGCAGCCGGTCGAGCGTGGTCGCGTCCCGCCCCTCGGCCTCGCACGCGCCGGCCAGCTTCGCCAGCTGCGCGGCGACGACGGCCGGGGCGCGCTCCGCCGGGACGGCCTGGTCGGCCGGGTCGCCGCAGGTGACCCAGCCCTGGCCGTAGCGCGCGGCCAGCCGCAGGCCGCGCGGGCCGGTCGCGGCGACGCAGAAGGGCACGCGCGGGCGCTGGACGCAGCCGGGGATGTTGCGGGCCTCGACGGCCGCGTAGTAGCGGCCGTCCCGCGTCGTCGCGTCCTCGCGCAGCAGTTCGTCCAGGAGGGGCAGGAACTCGGCGAAGCGGTCGGCCCGTTCCCTCGGCGACCACTCCTGCCCGCCGAGCACCTGTGCGTCGAAGCCCGTGCCGCCGGCGCCGATGCCGACCGTGAGCCGTCCGCCGGAGACGTCGTCGAGCGTGATCAACTCCTTGGCCAGGGTGACCGGGTGGCGGAAGTTGGGGTTGGTGACGAGGGTCCCGAGCCGGATGCGTTCGGTGGCCGTGGCCGCGGCCGTCAGGGTGGGCACCGCGCCGAACCAGGGTTCGTCGCGGAACGACTGCCACGACAGGTGGTCGTAGGTGTAGGCGGCGTGGAAGCCGAGTTCCTCGGCCCGCCGCCAGAGCTTCTGTCCCTCGCCCCACCGGTGGACGGGGAGGATCACGGTGCTGAGACGCATGCCGCCGACTGTAGCCCGGCCGGCCCGGCTCACCGGCCGGCGACAGGCCCCCTGTGCCGGGGCCGGGGTAGGGGTCGGGGTTAGGGGTTTCGCACGCTCGGCCGCATTGGGACATTGACGTCGAGCAAATGATCGACGGGCGGCCGATGCGGGGCGTGAGGCCGCTCTCGAATCCTCCGGAGAGGTCGGGGTCCACCGCGATCGGCGGTCGGCCCCCGTGCGCCACGGTCACCGCCCCCTCGACCCACCTCTGTGCCCGAGGAGTGACTGGACCCCATGTCGGAAGAGAAGCTGCGCGGTTATCTGAAGAAGGTCACCACCGAGCTGCACCGCACCCGCGAGC
This sequence comes from Kitasatospora sp. NPDC093558, assembly GCF_040683475.1. NCBI lineage: Bacteria > Bacillati > Actinomycetota > Actinomycetes > Kitasatosporales > Streptomycetaceae > Kitasatospora > Kitasatospora sp. NPDC093558. The sequence continues at coordinate 8,156 of NZ_JBFBDY010000253.1, forward strand.
GTCTGCGTGAGCTGGAGGACGCGGAGCACGAGCCGATCGCGATCGTCGGGATCGGCTGCCGCTTCCCGGGCGGGGTGCGTTCGCCGCAGGACCTGTGGCGGCTGGTGGCCGACGAGGTGGACACCGTCTCCGGCTTCCCGGCCAACCGCGGCTGGGACCGCGAGGGCCTGTACGACCCGACCGGCGCGGGGCCCGGCACCTGCTACACCCGCAACGGCTCCTTCCTGTACGACGCCGACGAGTTCGACCCGGAGTTCTTCGGGATCAGCCCGCGCGAGGCGCTCGCGCTGGACCCGCAGCACCGGCTGCTGCTGGAGACCAGCTGGGAGGCGATCGAGCGGGCGGGCATCGACCCGGCGGACCTCAAGGGCTCGCGCACCGGCGTCTTCACGGGCCTGATGTACCACGACTACGGCGGCCGCCTGCTGCGCGCGCCCGAGTCGCTGGAGGGGCACGTGCGGATCGGCAGCCAGGGCGGCGTGGCGTCCGGGCGGGTCGCGTACACCTTCGGGCTGCAGGGGCCGACGCTGTCGGTGGACACCGCGTGCTCGTCCTCGCTGGTGGCGCTGCACCTGGCGGTGCGGTCGCTGCGCGCCGGGGAGTGCACGATGGCGCTGGCCGGCGGGGTCACCGTGATGGCGACGCCGCAGATGCTGGTGGAGTTCTCCAAGCAGCGCGGCCTGTCGCCGGACGGGCGGTGCAAGTCCTTCGCGAAGGCGGCGGACGGCACCGGCTGGGCCGAGGGCGTCGGCGTGCTGCTGGTGGAGCGGCTGTCGGACGCGCGCCGTGACGGGCACCCGGTGCTGGCCGTGATCCGCGGGAGCGCCGTCAACCAGGACGGTGCGAGCAACGGGCTGACCGCGCCGAACGGGCCCGCGCAGGAGCAGGTGATCCGGGACGCGCTGGCGGACGCGCGGCTGACGCCGGCCGACATCGACGCCGTCGAGGCGCACGGCACCGGCACCGTCCTCGGCGACCCGATCGAGGCGGAGGCGCTGCTCGCCGCCTACGGG
>NZ_JBFBDY010000254.1:0-9077 GCF_040683475.1 Kitasatospora sp. NPDC093558
GGCTGAGGGCCGACCTGGCGACGCCCGCGGCCGTCGCCACGGCGCGGGCCGCCACCGAGCGGCTCGCCGGGCTGCTGGGCCGGCACCTGGACCGGGAGGAGAAGCACATCGTGCCGGTCCTGGTGGACCGCATCCGCCCTGAGGAACTGGCCGGTGGCCAGGGCGGCAAGGGCGGCCCGGGCCAGGGAGGTCAGGGCAGGCCTGGGGTCGGTGAGCCGCCGCGGTGGCTGGTGTCGACGTGGACCGAGGAGGGCGTGGACGCGGTCGTGGTGGACGCGCTGATCGCGGCGCTGCCGCGGGCGTTCGCCGAGCAGATGGCCGGGGCCCTGCCCGGCTGGCGGAACCAGTACCGTGACATCAATGCCCGTGTGTGGGCGCAGATTTGACGGAATATCAAATAGCAATGTGCCGCCGGATCCACGATCCGGCGGCACATCGGCATCGGAATCGGCGTCGGCGCACCCGGTCAGTGCGACAGCGACCGATCCACGCAGTCCATCACCCGCTCCAGGTCGGGCAGGTAGACGTCCTCCAGGCGGGACGGCGGGTACGGGGTGTCGTAGCCGGTGACCCGCAGCGCGGGCGCCTGGAGGGAGTAGAAGCACTCCTCGGTGATCCGGCAGCCGAGTTCGGCGGCCACGCCCAGCTGGCCGGGGGCCTCGTGGACGGTGACCAGCCGTCCGGTCCGCACGACCGAGTCCCGGACGGTGGCGAGGTCCAGCGGCGAGAGCGAGCGCAGGTCGATCACCTCCAGGCTGCGGCCCTCCGCGGCGGCGGCCTCGGCGGCGTCCAGGCAGACCCGGACGGTCGGCCCGTACCCCACGAGGGTGAGGTCGGTGCCCGGGCGGACCACCTCGGCCGCGTGGAGCGGCAGCGGGGCGCCGGCCGCCGGGTCGACCTCGCCCTTGTCCCAGTAGCGGCGCTTCGGCTCGAAGAAGACCACCGGGTCGTCGCAGGCCACCGCCTGCTGGATCATCCAGTACGCGTCGGCCGGCCGGGCGCAGGTGACCACCCGCAGGCCCGCGGTGTGGGCGAAGTACGCCTCCGGCGATTCGCTGTGGTGCTCCACCGCGCCGATCCCGCCGCCGAACGGGATCCGCACGACGACCGGCATGACCACCCGGCCGCGGGTGCGGGCCCGCAGCTTGGCGAGCTGGGCCACGATCTGGTCGTAGGCGGGGTAGACGAACCCGTCGAACTGGATCTCGCAGACCGGCCGGTAGCCGCGGAACGCGAGGCCGATCGCGGTGCCGACGATCCCGGACTCGGCGAGCGGGGTGTCGATCACGCGGTCGCCGCCGAAGTCCTTGTGCAGTCCGTCGGTGATCCGGAAGACGCCGCCCAGCCGGCCGACGTCCTCGCCGAGCAGGACCACCCTGCGGTCGGCCTCCATGGCCTTGCGCAGTCCGGCGTTGAGGGCCTTGGCGAGGGTCACCTCCATGTCCGCCGTCCTTCCGATCCATCTGTGAACTGATCCAGGAACTCGGAGAGTTGGGCGCGCTGGGTGTCGATCAGCGGGTGCGGTCCGGCGTAGACGTGGTCGAACAGGGCCGCGGGCCGCGGGTCGGGCAGGGCGCGGCACTCGGTGCGCAGCCGGACGGCGAGGCGGTCGGCCTCCTCGTCGAGGCCGGCGAAGAACGCGGCGTCGGCGAACCGCTCGTGCTCCAGGTGGGCCCGGAGCCGGGTGATCGGGTCCCGTGCGGCCCACGCGGCGACCTCGTCGGGGGAGCGGTAGCGGGTGGCGTCGTCGGAGGTGGTGTGCGGGGCCATCCGGTAGGTGACGGCCTCGATCAGCACCGGGCCTGAGCCGGACCTGGCGTGCTCCAGGGCCGCGTCGGTCACCGCGAGCGTGGCGAGCACGTCGTTGCCGTCCACCCGGATGCCGGGGAAGCCGTAGCCGAAGGCGCGCCGGTACAGCGGGACGCGGCTCTGCCGGGTGAGCGGCTCGGAGATCGCCCAGTGGTTGTTCTGGCAGTAGAACACCACGGGGGCGTCGAAGACGGCCGCGTAGGTGAAGGCCTCGTGCACGTCGCCCTGGCTGGTGGCGCCGTCGCCGAAGCAGACCAGGACGGCTCCGTCGGCGCCGTCGAGCCGCAGGCCCATGCCGTAGCCGACGCCGTGCAGGGCGTGGCCGCCCACCACCACCTGGTAGTTGGCCATGCCGGCCCGGTACGGGTCCCAGCTGCCGTGCGCGGTGCCGCGCCAGAAGCCGAGGAGGTCGATCGGCGGGATGCCCCGGCACCAGGCGACGCCGTGCTCGCGGTAGCTGGAGAACACGAAGTCCTGCGGGCGCAGGGCCCGGCCGGCGCCGATCTGGGCGGCCTCCTGGCCGAGGAGCGAGGCCCACAGGCCGAGTTCGCCCTGGCGCTGGAGGACGGTGGCCTCGGCGTCGATCCGGCGGACCAGCACCATGTCGCGGTAGAGCGCGCGGTACTCCTCGGGGGTGAGGTCGAGGCCGTAGTCGGGGTGGGGGACGCGGTGGCCCGAGGGGTCGAGGAGCCGGACCGGGTCGGGGTCGTCGGCGGGGAAGTGGGTGGTGAGCACGTCAGGCCTCCTGAACCGGGGTGGCGGTGCCGGAGCCGGCGGTGCCGGAGATGACGGCGCCGGCGCGGTTGACGGCGCTCACGGCCGCGGCGAGCGAGGCGCGGACGATCCCGGTGCCGATGCCGACGCCCCACACCGTCCGGCCGCGCAGCGCGCACTCCACGTACGCGACGGCCCGGGCGTTGCTGCCGGCGGCGAGCGCGTGCTCGCGGAAGTCGAGCACCCGCAGGTCCACGCCGATCCCGGCGAGCGCGTCGGCGAAGGCGTCGATCGGTCCGTTGCCGGTGCCGTGCAGCCGGTGGATCGTCCCGTCGAGGCGGACGGCGGCGGTGAGCGTGTCGCGGCCGTCGTCGCCGGTGGTGGTGTTGTGGCTGAGCAGGGCCAGCGGGGTGCGCTCGGTGAGGTACTCGGCGCGGAAGAGCCGCCAGATCTCGTCCGGGGCCACCTCGCCGCCGCGGTCGTCGGTGCGGGCCTGGACGGCCTTGGCGAACTCGATCTGCAGGCGGCGCGGCAGGTCGAGCCCGTGCTCGGTCTTGAGCACGTAGGCGACGCCGCCCTTGCCGGACTGGGAGTTGACGCGGATCACGGCGTCGTAGCCGCGCCCGACGTCCCGGGGGTCGATGGGCAGGTAGGGCACGGCCCACCGGATCTCGTCCACCGGCCGGCCGAGCGCCTCGGCCTCGGCGGCCATCGCCTCGAAGCCCTTCTTGATGGCGTCCTGGTGGGAGCCGGAGAACGAGGTGTAGACCAGGTCGCCGGCGTACGGGTGGCGCGGGTGCACCTCCAGCCGGGTGCAGTGCTCGGCGGTGCGGCGCACCGCGTCGATGTCCGAGAGGTCGATGCCGGGGTCGACGCCCTGCGAGTACAGGTTCATGGCCAGCGTGACGAGGTCGACGTTGCCGGTGCGCTCGCCCTGGCCGAAGAGGCAGCCCTCGACGCGGTCGGCGCCGGCCATGACGGCGAGCTCGGCGGCGGCCACGGCGGTGCCGCGGTCGTTGTGGGGATGGACGGAGAGACAGATGTGCTGACGTCTCGTCAGGTTGCGGGACATCCACTCGATCCGGTCGGCGTAGTCGTTGGGCGTCGAACGCTCCACCGTCGCCGGGAGGTTGAGGATCAGCTCGCGGTCCTCGTCGGGCTGCCAGACGTCCGCAACCGACTCGCAGACCTCCAGCGCGAACTCCGGTTCGGTGTCGGTGAAGATCTCCGGGCTGTACTCGTAGCCGAGTTCGGTCGCGTCGCCGAGCAGCTTCGCGGTGTGCCGCAGCACCAGGCGGGTGCCCTCGGTGGCGATCGCCTTGGTGGCCGCCCTGTCATTGCGGAACACCACCCGGCGGAAGAGCGGCGCGGTCGCGTTGTAGAGGTGGACGGTGGCGCGCCGGGCGCCGGCCAGCGACTCGACGGTCCGTTCGATGAGGTCGTCCCGCGCCTGGGTGAGCACGGAGACGGTCACGTGGTCGGGGATCGCGTCCTGCTCGATGATCGAGCGGACGAAGTCGAAGTCGGCCTGCCCCGAGGCCGGGAAGCCGACCTCGATCTCCCGGTAGCCCAGCGCGACCAGCAGGTCGAACATCGTGCGCTTGCGGGCCGGTGACATCGGGTCGATCAGCGCCTGGTTGCCGTCGCGCAGGTCGGTGGAGAGCCAGCGCGGCGCCCGGGTGATCCGGCGCGAGGGCCAGGTGCGGTCGGGCAGGTCCAGCGGGACGGCCGGCCGGTAGCGGCCGAGCGCGAGGGAGCGCCGGTAGCGGGAGTCCATCGGCTCAGGCCCCCCAGGTGACGGCGACGGCGTTGCCGGCGAGGGCGACCATGGCCAGCGCCGTGCGCAGGTGGTGCCAGTCGCGCCACAGCGGCCGCGGATCGCGCCAGCCGTCCGGCACGGATCCCGACTCGACCAGCTTGACCTGGCGGTTGATCGGCACGTTGCAGGCCCGGGAGACCACTGCGACGCCGGTCAGCGCGACGCCCGCGAGCAGGGTGAGCACCCGGATCCAGGCCCGGTCGGCCGTGCCGCCGAGCACGAAGTCGGCCAGCCCCGCCGAGATCACGATGATCGGCATGGTGGGGTCGTAGTAGCGCCCCAGCAGCTTGTGGATCTCCACGTAGCGGTCGACGGGGAGGGCCATGGCGGTGGGGATGACACTGATGGCCACGGCGAAGAACACCCCGGAGACGATGCCGCTGCCCAGCAGGGCCACCAGCCCCAGACCGTGGTTGACCAGCTCGTTCACACTCGTGCCTCCTCGCGGCTCGCGGGCTCTTGGCGCTCACCTTGGCAAGGCGTGCTCGGGCGGTTCTAGAAGCCCCCTGAACGGCCCCGGCCGCTTCAGACGTGCTCGATGCACCGTGGAGGGCCGCGGGCGACCATCCCTCCACGGATGGCCGTTCCGAGAGGAGCTGAGTGGTGTGTTGAGGGCGGGAGGCCGGGCCGAGCCGAGGTTCGGCCGGATCATCGGGGTCGGCGACTACCGGCCGCGCCGGGTGGTGGACAACCGTGAGGTGTGCGAGGCGATCGACTCGACCGAGGAGTGGATCGAGACGCGTTCCGGCATCCGGCGGCGCCGTTTCGCCGAACCGGAGGAGACGCTCGCGGTGATGGGCGCGGCGGCGGCCGAGAAGGCGATCGCCGCGGCCGGCGTGGACCCGCGGGACATCGGGCTCGTCGTCGCGGCGAGCACGACCAACCTGGTCTCGCTGCCGCCGCTCGCGGTGGACATCGCGACGAGGGCGGGCGCGGTCGGCGCGGCGGCCTTCGACCTCAACGCGGCCTGCGCCGGGTTCTGCTACGCGATCGAGACCGCCGCGGCGATGATCAGGATCGGCAACGCCGACCACGCCCTGGTGGTCGGCGTGGAGCGGCTGACCGACCTGGTCGACCCGGCGGACCGGCAGATCGCCTTCCTGCTGGCCGACGGGGCCGGCGCGGTGGTGCTCGGCCCGTCCGCCGAACCGGGCGTCGGCCCGGTGGTCTGGGGCGCCGACGGCCGGCAGCTGGACGCCGTCGTGATGAGCGGCTCCTGGGGCGACCGCCTGCGCGACCCGGCCGCGCCGGCCCCGGTGATGAGGATGGACGGCCGGCGGGTCTTCCGCTGGGTGGTGGACGAGATGGTGGCGGTCGCCCGCAGGGCGGTGGCCGAGGCCGGGATCGCCTTCGCGGACCTGGCCGCCTTCGTCCCGCACCAGGCCAACATGCGGATCACCGACGTGCTGGTCGGCGAACTCGGGCTGCCCGACCACGTGGTGGTGGCCGACGACATCGAGACGGCCGGCAACACCAGCTCGGCCTCGATCCCGCTGGCCGTCGAGCGGCTGCTCACCACCGGCCGGGTCGAGTCCGGCGCCCTGGCCCTGCTGATCGGCTTCGGGGCCGGGCTCACCTTCGCCGCCCAGGTGGTGCGACTGCCGTGACGGAACCACACGTCGTCCGCACCGAGTCCGGCCTGCCGGTCAAGCCGTGCTACGGCCCCGAGGACCTGCCCGGCGAGCGCACCGCCGAACGGCCCGGGCAGGCACCGTTCACCCGCGGCACCCGTCCCGGCATGTACCGTGAACGGCCCTGGGCCGTACGCCAGTTGGCCGGGTACAGCACGGCGGACCACACCAACCGGCGGCTGCGCATGCTGCTGGACTCCGGGGCCACCGCGGTCAACACCGTCTTCGACTTCCCGACCAACCGCGGCTACGACAGCGACGAGGCGATCGCCCGCGCGGACGCCGGTCAGGGCGGGGTCGCGATCGACGGCGTCGAGGACATGCTCGCCCTGTACGACGGGATCCCGCTCGACCGGGTGAGCGTCTCGCTGGTGCTCTCGCACCCGGTCGCGGCGGGGGCGGTGCTCGCCTTCTACCTGGCCGCCGCCGAGCGCCGCGGCTACGCGCTCGCCGACCTGCGGGGCACGCTGCAGAACGACTTCATGATGGAGACGGTGGTGCTCACCGCGCCGAGCGTGCTGGAGCCCGCCTTCTCGTTCCGGCTGTCCACCGACGTCGTCGAGTTCTGCCTCCAGCGGGTGCCGCGCTGGAACGCGATCAGCTACACCGGCTACAACTACCGGGAGGCCGGCGCCGACGCGGTGCACGAGGTCGCGCTGGTCGTGGCCCACGCGGTCGCGACGGCCGAGGAGATGGTGCGCCGCGGCAATCCCGTCGACTCCTTCGCCGGCCGGCTCACCGCCTTCTTCAGCGCGGACAGCGACTTCTTCGAGGAGGTCGCCAAGTACCGTGCCGCCCGGCGCGTCTACGCCCGGGTCTTCGAGGAGCGGCTGAAGGCCACGGACCCCCGCAGCCTGATGCTCCGCTACCACGTCCAGACCGCCGGGTCCGCGCTGACCGCGCGGCAGCCGCTCAACAACATCACCCGCGCCGCCTACCAGGCCCTGGCGGCGGTGCTGGGCGGCGCGCAGTCGCTGCACGTCAGCGCCTACGACGAGGCGCTGTCCATCCCCTCGGAGCAGGCGGCGCTCACCGCGCTGCACACGCAGCTGATCCTGCGCCACGAGACGGGCGTCGACCGGACCGCCGATCCGCTGGCAGGCAGCTACTACGTGGAGCACCTGACCGACGAGATCGAGCGCAGCGTGGTCGGCCTCCTGGAGCGGATCGACTCGATGGGCGGCCTGGTGGCCGCCGTCGACCAGGGCTGGGTGCACAAGCAACTGGCCGGCCGGGCCTACGACCGTCAGCTGGAGCTCGACGCGGGCAGCCGGACCGTCGTGGGCGTCAACCGGTTCCAGGACGAGGACGAGCCGCTGCGGATCGAACCGTTCCGGGTCCCGGCCACCATCGAGGCGCAGCGGCGCAGCCTGGCGCGGCTGCGGGCGACCCGGGACGGCACCCGGGTGCGCGCGGCGCTGGAACAGGTGCGGGCGGCGGCCGTCGGCGGCCGCAACACCATGCCGGGACTGCTGGACGCGGCGCGGGCCGGGGCGACGCTCGGCGAGTGCTGCGAGGTCTTCCGCAGCCTGCACGGCGGCTGGCACCAGCCGCTGATCTGACCGAACGCTCTGGCTCGCTCGACTCACGAGCTCGACTCACGAGCTCGACTCACGAGCTCGACTCACGAGCTCGACTCACGAGCTCGACTCACGAGGAGGAAGCACGGATGGATCGCATCCGCGTGGTGATGGCCAAACCGGGCCTCGACTCGCACTACCGCGGCGTCATGGTGGTCAGCCGCCACCTGGTGCAGCACGGGATGGAGGTGGTCTACCTCGGCAACCAGCTGCCGGAACAGATCGTGCAGGCGGTGCTGGCCGAGGACGCCGACGTGCTCGGGCTCTCCAGCCTCTCCGGGAACCACCTCGCGCTGGTGCCGCCGGTGCTGGAGGGGCTGTCCGCACTGGGCCTGGAGGACGTGCTGGTGCTCCTGGGCGGGATCGTTCCGACCGAGGACGCCGACGAGCTGCGCGCCCAGGGCGTGGGCGAGGTGTTCGGACCGGGTACGGACCTGGCCTCGATCGTGCGGGTGATCCGCGAGCACGTCGCGGGCCGTGACGCTGCCCTCGCCGCGGTCCGTGACGCCGATCTCGCGGTGGTGCGGCGGCCCTAGTGCTGTGGCATGGTGCCGTGGCACTGGCGGACCGGCCTTCCGTGGACGGAACCGGCCGGCCGGGGCTCCTCCGGGAGGGCCCTGGCCGGTCCCGACCGCCGCTGACCGGCCATCGGTCGATCGACGCGTCAGAAGGTCGGCTGCAGCGTGCTGTTGAGGATGTCCTGCTGGGCGCGCTGCATCGCCAGGCCGGGTTCGAGGCCGAGCTCGTCGCGCAGCCGCCGGCGGTAGGACCGGTACACGTCGAGCGCCTCGCCCTGGCGGGACGAGCAGTGGAGCGCCATCATCAGGCGGCTGTGGAACCACTCGTGCAGCGGATGGGCCACCACGAGCGTCTTGAGCTCGGAGACCAGCTCGCGGTGCTGGCCGAGCCGGAGGTCCGCGTCTATCCGCATCTCCAGGGCGTTCATCCGCTCCTCCTCCAGGAAGGTCGCGTGGCTCTGGAGCACCGGTCCGCACACGACGCCGCCGAAGACCGGCCCCTGCCACAGGTCGAGCGCCTGGTGGAGCACGGCGGACGCCCGCTGCGGCCGGTTCGTCTCCAGGGCGTGCCGGCCCTCGCGCACCAGGGCCTGGAAGCGCACCAGGTCGAGGTGGTCGGGATCGGCGGACAGGACGTAGCCGGAGGGCTCGGTCCGCGTCCGGATGATGCTCTCCCGGTCGCGGCCGTCGCTCCCGAACGACTTGCGGAGCTGGTAGATGTAGGTCTGCAGTGTGGCGGTCGCACTGGTCGGCGGATTGTCCTGCCAGAGTTCCTCGGCCAGCGTTTCGGCCAGCACCAGCTTGTTGGCTCTCAGCAGCAGGGTGGCCAGTACCCTTCGGAGTTTCGGGGCGCTGGGCGTCCGGTCGATTTCGCCGTCGCGGGCGGCGAGTGTCCCGAGTACCGAGTAATCCATTGCTCCCCCTGTTTGCAGGTGGTGAGGGTTTTGGTTTTCCCGGAAATTCCGGGGGTCCTGAGGGAATTCGCCCTGAGGGAATTCGGGGGAAT